>CAJBSR010000594.1 GCA_903958285.1 uncultured Sphingomonadales bacterium | reverse complement strand
ATGTACTCAGACTTGCTCGCAAGGTCGTTCGGCTTTTTGAAGTGTCCTGGGTCGCAATCAGGAAATGGGGGCGTCGGGCGTTTATTCGCTCGACCATTGGTGCCAGCCGCGATACCTTTTCGCAATGCGTGAAAAGGAATTGCGGCTGGCACTTGTTTGTTATGGCGGCATCAGCCTCGCCGTTTACATGCACGGCATCACGAAAGAAATCTGGAAGTTGAGCCGCGCAAGCCGGGCGTTTCACGCAGATGATGACGACGACCTCTCCACCACGGAGGGCATATATCGTGACATATTAGAGGATATTGCTGGCAACCAGCAGCTCAAAATCCGCGTCCTCACCGACATTATTACGGGCGCGAGCGCAGGTGGGATCAACGGCATCTTTTTGGCTAAGGCCATCGCGACCGGGCAGTCCATAGAGCCACTCACGAAGCTCTGGCTTGAAGAAGCCGATGTCGACAAACTTCTCGATCCTGATGCGCGCCCAATATCGCGCTTCACCAAATTTTGGGCCATGCCTGTCGCTTGGTACCTCGCCAACCGCTCCGGCGGCACCATTGAGAAGACAGTGGCAATCGAGGCACGGCAAGAAGTCCGCAGTAAACTTACCCGCTTTGTCCGCGCCCGTTGGTTTGAACCGCCATTTGGTGGACAGGTATTGAGCGGCATGATCCTTGATGCCTTTGCCGCCATGGACAAATCCGCAACAGGCAAGCCCCTCCTCCCAGCCGGTCAACCCCTCGACCTCGCCGTAACGGTCACAGACTTTCGCGGGCATCCAGAGCTACTGCACCTGAATTCGCCAAATCATGTCGTTGAGAATGAACATCGCCTCGTGCTCTCCTTCAGGCATGATCCCGATCAGGATATGTTTCTTTCCAGCTCAGCCTCCCTCGCTTTTGCGGCGCGCGCTACGTCCAGCTTTCCAGGCGCGTTTCCGCCGCTGAAGCTTGCGGAGATGGACCAGTTTATCGCAATGCGAGGTGACACATGGAGTGATCGCGCGGACTTCGTCAACGCAGCGTTTCCCAAGACAATCCTGAACATCAATGATCTTACGCTCGTCGATGGATCGGTTTTGGCAAATGCCCCTTTTCATGCGGCAATCGACAAATTGAAGGACCGTCCCGCACGTCGCGAGGTTGACCGGCGCTTCGTCTACATCGATCCAAAGCCCGGCATTCGCGCCATCTCTCTCAAGCGAGCAGGCCAATCTGACCGCCCCGGCTTTTTCACGACCATCATTGGGGCGATGTCCGAACTTCCCCGCGAACAGCCCATTCGCGACAATCTGGATGCCATCGACGCGCGGTCGACGCGTATTCGACGCATGCAGCACATCGTGGACGCTTTGACGCCCGAGGTGGAAGATACCATCCAGTCCTTATTCGGCCGCACCTTCTTTCTGGATCGCCCAACGCCAAAGCGGGTCGCAAGTTGGCGCGTTAAAGCGCACGAACGGTCAGCATCTGAGTCCGGGTTTGCCTATGCAGCATATGCGCATCTGAAGCTTTCCGGCATTGTCGAAGAGATTGCAGACCTTGCTGCACGCATATCTGCCGGGCGACCAGACTTCGCCGCAGACCAGTTCCGCCGAGACCTTTGGAATGAAATCCGCGCCCGCGGGGTCGATCAGATCAGTAGCTCCCGTCACAATGAACGCGATCCATCGGTTATCTTCTTCCGGCAGCTTGATCTTGGATTCCGCATCCGTCGCCTGCGGTTTCTTGCCAGAAATGTGACGGCGATGGTCGATATAGGCGAAGCATCCGATGCCGATCTGATCCACCTGCGCAGTACAATTTACGATCGCTTGGCGCCGTTAATCGACATGCAGAATGCAGGAACTTACAAAAACATCTGCATAGACAGCCCATCGGCCTTTTTAGACGCGCTTGCCGATCAGCAGGATCTTGTCCGCCATGACGCCGAAACCGACGAAGCACTTGCTGCCGCGCTGACAGCCTGCCCCAAGGCTTTATGCCGTCGGCCGCTTTTGACCTATCTCGGCTTTCCTTTTTACGACATCAGCACGCTTCCGATGTTGCAGGGCGAAGGTTTGGACGAGTTCAACCCGATCAAGGTCGACCGGATCGCGCCAGACGACGCTCAATCTATTCGTTCCGGCGGTGCGGCGGCGACCCTTAAGGGAATCGAGTTCAACAGTTTCGGCGCCTTCTTCAGCCGGAAGTATCGGGAAAATGACTATCTTTGGGGCCGTCTGCATGGAGCAGAAAGACTGATCGACATCATCTTTTCGACCGCACCATCGCAAACCCCCGACGTGGTTGACCGCTTCAAATACCGCATGCTCTCAGCGATTTTGGCGGAAGAAGAAACGCAGCTAAACGCTGTAGCTGATCTCTTCCCCGTTTTGCGGGCGGAGCTTGCACAAGGTCCTCTGGCCAAGATGGCCGCTGTGTCCTAAGCTATCCCAATTGGTTGGATTGGATGACGCATGCAGTTTCTCAAAACCATCTTCTGGGTCGTGATTGCCGTGGTCCTTGTCGCGTTCTCGATCAGCAACTGGACCAGCATTACCATTACGCTTTGGAGCGGATTGCTGCTGCAGACCTATCTGCCTTTGGTCATTGGCGCGGCATTCCTCCTTGGATTTCTTCCCTATTATCTTCTGCACCAGGCCACCCGCTGGTCGCTGCACCGCAAATTGATGCAGGTGGAACGCCAATTGGCCGAGACGCGCGCCATGCTTGAGCCCAAGTCCTTCGAAACACCCGCGCCGGGAGCGATTCCCCCTTCCGCTGCACCAATCGCCGTGCCACCGGGGGTTTCATGACCAGCCCAATTTATGTCGCGATCGACACACCAGAACTTGAAAAGGCCCGTGAGATTGTCGCGAAGGTCAAACACCATGTAGGCGGGATCAAGCTAGGCCTTGAGTTCTTCTCCGCCAACGGGCGCGCAGGTGTTCGGGAAATGGCGCAACTTGGCCTGCCGATATTCCTCGATCTGAAACTGCACGACATTCCCAATACTGTTGGCAAGGCGGTGCAGGCTTTGGCCCCATTGAAACCAGCTATCCTGACGGTTCATGCCGCCGGTGGCCGCGCCATGATGGAAGACGCCAAGGCGGCCGCCCCGACCGGCACAAAGGTTGTCGCCGTCACGGTGCTGACCAGTCTTGATGGGACTGATCTGCAGTCAATCGGCGTCAATGCCAGCCCGCATGATCAGGTGGAACGCCTGACGCTGCTTGCCAAGGAATCGGGCCTCGACGGCGTGGTTTGTTCTGGCAACGAAGTCGCCGCCGCGCGCAAGATCTGGCCCGGCGGCTTCTTTGTCGTCCCCGGGGTCCGGCCAAATGAAGGCAAAATCGGCGACCAGAAGCGCGTCGTGACACCACGGCAGGCGCTCGACAATGGAGCGTCCATACTCGTCATCGGTCGGCCTATCACGCAGGCCGATGATCCTGACGCGGCAGCACGGGCCATCGACGCAACAATTTGATCATGGTGGATCAAGCGACCCCCAATCTCCCTTCGCGCAGTTTTGACGCGACAGAAGCCTTTTATTTCCGCCTAGGATTTGAGCGGAGTTGGCGCGATGACGGCTGGATGATCCTCGAAAAGGGAGAGCTTTGCTTGGAATTCTTTCCGCTTCCTGATCTTGAGCCTGAAACAAGCGCGTTCAGCTGCTGCCTACGTCTCGATGATCTAACGGGCTTTGTTGCACAATGTCTTCAGGCAGGCATTCCCGACAGGCGGAAAGGCTGGCCGCGACTTCATCCACCCAAGCGTGATGCCAGCGGACTGGATATCGCTTATCTTATCGACTCAGACGGCACGCTTCTGCGCCTGATACAAAACGACT
>CAJBSR010000593.1 GCA_903958285.1 uncultured Sphingomonadales bacterium | reverse complement strand
TTACCAAGGGAGTGCTCTACCACTGAGCTACGGCAGCATGGCCATCTGACGCGGAGGAGAGCCTCGACACGATGACGCGGGCCTATGGACAAAAGCTATGGACGGGTCAAGCACATCGCGTCAAATGGCAAGGACATGACCAAGAACGACACCGAAAAGCAGCGCCGTCTGGCCGAGGCCCTGCGCGCCAATTTGAAGAAGCGCAAAATGCCGTCCGAGACTCCGTCCACTGATGAGTCGCGGAAAGGGGAGGAGCGTTGAGCCACACCCTCTCCTTTGTCGGGCATGATGGACTGGATTTGAAAGCCGCTTCATCCGGCCCTGCAGAAGGCACGCCGGTCCTCCTTGTCCATGGCGGCGGACAGACGCGCCGGGCCTGGCGGCGTGCGGCGGAAGCTATCGCAGCTGAGGGCTTCCATGCCATTGCGCTCGACCTACGTGGGCATGGCGAGAGCGCCTGGTGCGGCAAGGGCGACTACGCCCTTTCCCATTTCGCCAAGGATATCATTGCGGTCACCGCGCAAATTGGAGGGCGTCTGCACTATGTCGGCGCCTCGCTGGGTGGGCTATCCGGCCTGATCGCGGAAGGGGACCTCAACCCCGGTGGGTTTGCCAGCCTGACGCTGGTCGACATCACGCCCAATATGTCACCCGATGGCGTGGCGCGCATCATGGGCTTTATGGCGCAGCACATGGAAGAGGGCTTTGCCTCCCCCGAACACGCTGCAGATGTGATCGCGGCCTACACCCCCAACCGCGAAAAGCGGGGGCCGAGCGACAGTTTGAAGCATTATCTTCGCCTCGGCGCGGACGGCCGCTACCGCTGGCATTGGGACCCCGCCTTCATCACCGGCATGGATGCAGACACTAGCAGGGCCACAGACTATTTGGAATCGTCCGCCCGCGCCTTACGCCTGCCCGTCCATCTCGTGCGCGGGCAATCGAGCGATCTCGTCAGCCCTGAGGCGGCGCAAGACTTTCTAAAGCTCGTGCCGCACGCCCGCTATGATGACATTGCAGGGACGGGACACATGGTCGTGGGCGACAGAAATGACGTCTTCTGCGACGTCATTCTAAGCTTCCTGAAAGAACTGGCGCCGACGGCCTAGCCCATGATGAAGGCGTTGAGCTTATTGCCGTCCGGATCGCGGAAGTAACCAGCGTAGAATGTATCCCCGCGCGCGCCGGGAGGACCTTCGCACGTCCCACCATTGGCGAGCGCGATATCATAGAGGCGATGGACCTGGTCCTTGTCCTTCGCCTCCAGCGCCACCATAACACCATTGCCCACGGTCGCAGGCTGCCCGTCGGCGGGTGCTGTTGCCGCAATGCCGGCCGCGCCCCCGGGGGCTCCCCAAGCGATGAAGTTGCCAAACTCCATCATGCGCGCCACGCCCATTTCGGCCGCCAGAGCATCATAGAATTTCGCCGCGCGCGGCAAGTCATTGGTCCCGACAGTCACATATCCAATCATCGTCGCACTCCTTGTTAGAAGATAGGAACATTACATGAACACATTGAGCCGGACAAGCCTTACCCCAGCGACTTACAGCAATCCTCCAGCCACGCCTTCACATCGCCCTCAAGCTGCGGGCCGACGATCTCCAACACCTTGGCGTGATAGTCATCCCACCAGCGCAGTTCGTCGCGGGTCATGAGGTCGGTGTCGACAAGCGTCCGGTCAATCGGCGCGAAGGTGAGTGTTTCAAAGCCGAGATAGCGCCCTTCCGCGCCGGCAATCTCCCGCTCCTCGACCAGCACGAGGTTCTCGGTGCGGATGCCGAAATGGCCGACCTTATAATAGCCCGGTTCATTGGAGAGGAACATGCCCGCGGCCAGCGGCTCTTCAGTCCCAGCCTGCCCGCCCGTGCCCTTGGCGATGCGCTGCGGCCCTTCATGGACGGACAGGAATGCCCCGACGCCGTGGCCCGTGCCATGGGCATAGTCGACGCCCGCTTCCCACAAAGCCATGCGCGCCAGTGTGTCGAGCTGGCTGCCCCGCGTTCCTTCCGGGAAGACGGCGCGGGCGAGCGCGATGTGGCCCTTGAGAACCCGGGTATAGCGATCCTTCATTTCCGCCGTCGGCTTGCCAGGACCGATCCAGACAGTGCGCGTCACATCGGTCGTGCCGTCGAGATACTGTCCGCCCGAATCGACGAGGTAGATGCTGCCCGGTGCGATCTCCAGATTGCTGCCCTCATCGACGCGGTAGTGCGGAAGCGCGGCATGTGGCCCGGCCGCCGAAATCGTGTCGAACGACAGGTCGCGCAGCAGGCCGGTGGCGGCGCGGAATTCCTGAAGCTTCGCCGCTGCCGAAAGCTCGGTCTGCCCGCCCTTGGGCGCTTCGACCGACAGCCAGTGGAGGAAACGCGTCAGCGCCGCGCCGTCGCGCTTCTGCGCGGCCCGGTGCCCCGCCTGTTCAACAGTGTTCTTGATCGCACGTGGGAGCACGGTCGGGTCGCGGACTTCGACGAGGGTCGCGCCACCGGATTTCAGACGGGAGAAGATGGCGGAGACGGCCCGTTCCGGGTCCACCGCCACCCGCTTGCC
>CAJBSR010000592.1 GCA_903958285.1 uncultured Sphingomonadales bacterium | reverse complement strand
TGCTGCCGTGGCAGTTGACGTCCCAATCAGAGCGCATTGTTTCCGACCTCCTTCTAAAGCTGGGCAACGATTATGCCGTTTCAGACAGTATCGCCATTCACCGCACGGCGCAGTTAGAAGCGGGAGCGGTTCTGAAAGGGCCACTCGTTATAGGCCCGGGTTGTTTCGTGGCGGCAGGCGCCTATCTGCGCGGTGGATGCTGGTTGGAGGCGGACAACATCATCGGCCCATCGTGCGAACTGAAGTCGAGCTTCCTTTTCAGGGCCACGAAACTGGCGCATTTCAACTTCGTTGGAGACAGCCTTATTGGGGCCCATTGCAATTTCGAAGCTGGCTCCATCGTCGCAAACTATCGGAATGAACGCGACGGTGCGGATATCCGGATTGTTTCTCCGTTCGGAGCATATGAAACTGGCGTGGCCAAGTTTGGTTTGCTTGCCGGAGACGGCGTGAAGGTGGGAGCGAATGCTGTCATTGCACCGGGGGCGATCCTCGGTCGCGGCCATGGGGTAGCCCGCCTCGCCCTGATAGACCAGTGGCCTGCGGCGTAGATGACCTGCGCATCGCCAGCGCAAACACCGCGCGACCTTCGGCTTTTTCAGGGATCGCCGCCCGCAGCTTTACGGGCGGATTACGCGGGATATTTAGGCGCAGTCTTCATGTCCGTTTGTCCCGAGCGAAGTCGAGGGACGTGTCTCGACTGCGCTCGACACAAACGGACTAACATGCGGCTGGCCTAACTCTCCACAATCTGCCGCGCGTCCATGACGACAACATGGACCTGATAATAATATTTGCCGGTCGGCTTGCCCGCATCATCGGTAAAGTCGATGCGCACGCGGCGAGCGAGGCCCTCTACCGCGATCCTTTTGCCACGGAAGTGCTTCTCAAGCGCAGCGACGTCGGCAGCGCCGGCAATTGATTTGGCCGCCTCTGGGGAGATCACGACGGTCAAACAGTTCCGGTCGCGATAGTCGGTTTCCGAATTGAGAAAGAAGCGGCCCCGGCTGGTGCCCACGGCTTTCACCGTCAGTTCAAATTCGGCGGCTACCGCGGCCCTTGGGGCGAGGTAGTTGGCGTAGCTGATCGCCTCCACCGGATTGAGGCAGCCGCGTTGGCAGGCCTTGCGGGGTTCGGCGGGCAGTAGGCGGATCGCAGGCGCGTTCGTTTGGGCCGGCATCCGATCGGTCGGTATGTCCTTTGGCAAGGCAAAGACAGCGGTAGACAGCAGCCCTGCGGCAAGAATGGCGGTCTTCATGGCGAGCCCCTTTTGCACAAATGCGACAGGGCCTTTTGCCATCAGCCAAGCGCCAGCGCAAACACCTCGTCAAACATATCTTCGGTGATCCGCCCGGTATTCTGGTTGTACCGGGACGTGTGATAGCTATCGATCAGCGTGCGGCCATCGAGCAGCTTGTGGACAGCGCCGTGCGCGAAGCGGCGCTTGGGGAGCTTTTCCCCGCACGCCTTGACGGCAGACTGATGCGCGACCTGGCCGAGCGCGATGATTGTTGTCAGCTTGGGCAGGGCATCGAGCGCATCCTTCAGGAACGGGCGGCAGTTGCGCATCTCTTCCGGCGTAGGCTTGTTTTCGGGCGGTAGGCATTTGACTGCGTTGAGGATCATGACGCCCTTCAACTGCGCGCCATCATTTTTGAACCCGCCGAACAGATGGCGCGGTTCCGGCACCTCGTCATGGTCGATCAGCTCTGCCTTGGCGAGGGCTGCAAACAGCATCTGGCCGGATGGATCACCGGTGAAGGGGCGGCCGGTGCGGTTCGCACCATGTTTGCCGGGGGCAAGGCCCACAATGGCGAGCCAGGCGTCGGGATCGCCAAAGGCCGGGACCGGCGCATTCCAGAAATTGGGGAATTCCGAACGGCAGGCGTGGCGGGCATCGACAAGGCGCGGGCACAAAGCGCAATCGAGCGCGGGTTCGACGTCTGATAGGGGGCTTAAGATGGTCATCGCGGCCCTATCCCGCTTGTGCGCAGCAAAGTCGAGCGGATAAGGGGAGGCGTGCCGACGCTTTACGCCATCGCTTTGGGATCAAACCAGCCGCATGTCCGGCACGGCGCGCCGCGTGATGTTCTGACGGCGGCGCTTATGGCGTTGGATGAAGCTCCGTTGAAACTCCTCGCGGCCTCTCCCATCGTCGCCTCACGCCCGATTGGGCCGTCGATCCGCAGCTATGCCAATGGGGCGGCAATCATTGAGACTGATCTTGATCCCCGAGATTTGCTGGATCATCTGAAATCCATCGAGCATCGGTTCGGGCGGAAGGCAGGCGGGCAGCGCTGGCGCGCACGCGTGCTGGATCTGGATATCTTGCTCTGGCTGAATGGGGCGTTTGTGGATGACCTTTTGTGCATCCCGCACCGGGAGATGCGCACGAGGCCCTTTGTTCTGGGCCCTTTGGCGTCAATTGCGCCCGACTGGCGCGATCCTGTGACGGGATTATCGGCGCGCCACTTGAAAGCGCGCCTTGACCGCAAAGCCCCCGCCGCATAGGGACGCCCCCAAGGTCGGGCCGTTAGCTCAGTCGGTAGAGCAACTGACTTTTAATCAGTAGGTCGCTGGTTCGAATCCAGCACGGCTCACCACCTCTTCCGCCTTGATGTCCAGCGCGGCGCCTGACGCCTCTTTCGTGGCGTCAAAGCGCGCAATCAACATCCTCAGTTCATCGCTAAGCTTGTACTTCCGGACCCGGCCATCACGCTCACATTCGAAGCGTTCTACAATGCCGAGCGCGGTTAGTCGCTTCAGATCCTGATTATGTCCGGAAATGGAACTCTGCGTAAGGTTCATCAAGGTCAGAGACGGCAGTTCACCTTTCAGATATAATAAAAAGATTATCCGAAATTCGTTATGAATGCATTTTGCCTTGAAATTGCCCTCAATTTGGCAGATAAAGTTGTAAATAAGTTCCATATTGGCTCCATTAACTCAACTTACATTCTGCATCAGAAAATTAATAGTGTTTGTTAATATTGAAATTCACTATTTGTCTGCGAACTATCAACGATTGTGGCATATCCCTTAGGAATCTCGGGTTGGTAATATCCGGGAGTGTAAGTTGTGAAGATGCGAGCCATTTCGTCATTCGACAGTCGCAAGATTGTCGCGAATGCGTGGCTGGCGGCTTCCTTCTTCGCATGCTCGGGTGCTTTGACAGCTCCAGAGGGGAATGCTTGGTGACAAAGTCTGCTGCGGCCAAAACGGCTGCCAATCAGGGCAAGAAGCTTCAGAAAATCAAAAAGCTTGCTGTCGGTAACGCTGAGACAGAGGTGGTTGCCTCCGGTCAGGTTGCTGACGATGCGCCTGTGGCTCCAAAGTCGAGCTCGGTTTCGGGTTCGATGGCGGCGGGTGCTGATTTTGGTGCTATGTTGGCAGATGCGTCTGGTGTTCGCTCGGCGTCCCCACAGGTGGTTTCATCCGTGAGCGGCCTTGGTGGCTCGGCTTTGCTGCCCTTGCTTGGTGGTGCAGTTGTTGTCGGTGCGGCCGTTGCAGTCGCTGGCGGTTCAAAGAATGCGGCGCCCACGGTGGCTGCAACCCAGACTGTCGCGGGCACGGAGGACAAGGCGTCTGCCATTACGATCGCGGCGACGGATCCGAACGGGGATGTATTGACTTACGCGGCGTCGACGCCAGCCAATGGTTCGGTGTCTGTTGCTGGTAACGTTGTAACCTACACGCCAAAGGCAAACTTCAGCGGGTCCGATACGTTCACCGTAACCGTGAGTGATGCTAAGGGGCTTTCGGCGAGCCAGACTGTTTCGGTAACAGTGGCGGCCGTAAATGACGTGCCGACTTTTGCGGTTGCGTCCCAGTCTGTCTCGACGAACGAAGATACGGCGACGGCAGCGATTACGCTGGGAGCTGCAGATGTTGATGGAGACGCGCTGACCTACACGGCAGCTGTGCCCTCAAACGGAACGGTTCAAGTCAGCGGGTCGACCGTGATTTACACGCCCAAGGCCAACTTCAATGGGTCTGACAGCTTTGTCGTGACGGCATCGGATGGCAAGGGTGGAACTGCGACGCAGACGATCAATGTTTCTGTCGCTGCCGTTAATGACGCACCGGTATATTCGGCTCCTACTCAGTCCGTGTCGACCAACGAAGATGCGGCAAAGGCGATCACGCTGGCTGCAACCGACGTTGATGGTGACGCGCTAACCTACACGGCGGCTGCTCCGGCCCGTGGCACAGTAGCGGTCTCGGGATCGACGGTCACGTATACGCCCAGCCTGAACTTCAACGGCACAGATAGCTTTGTTGTTACAGCTTCGGACGGTAAGGGTGGCACGGCGACCCAGACGATTAACGTTGCTGTTGCAAGCGTCAATGACGCGCCAATCTTTGGTGAGCCAGCGCAGTCTGTTTCGACCAATGAAGATACGGCGACGGCGGCGATTACGCTGGCGGCGACCGATGTTGATGGTGACACGCTGACGTACACGGCAGCTTCGCCCTCGAACGGGAGCGTCCAGGTTAACGGTTCGACCGTAATCTATACGCCCAAGCTTAACTACAACGGCACTGACAGCTTTGTCGTGACGGCATCGGACGGCAAGGGTGGCACGACGACGCAGACAATCAATGTCGCGATTGCGCCCGTGAATGATCTGCCCGTTATCGCGGCTGATGCCACACGAAGCATCGTGGTGGCCGAAGATGGATCGGCAGAGTTCCTCATTAGGGCGGTCGATGTCGACAGCTCGCCTTTGGCTACGGAAATCTCGAAAAATCCGACGAACGGAAAGATCTCTGTCGTTAATGGCAAGAACGTTTACACCCCAAATCCTGACTTCAACGGCTCTGATAGCTTTGAAATTGCTGTTTCGGATGGGGTTCCTGGCGCTGCAGCCGTTAAGTATACGGTCGACGTGTCGGTAACGCCGGATGATGTTTGGAATACTGAAGACGGCATAACCTGGACAAAATTAAAAAATGAAGGTTCAGGATCTCCCGGAGATAGAGTGAACTTTTCATTTACTTCTTATAACAGTAAATTGTGGATTTTAGGCGGATA
>CAJBSR010000591.1 GCA_903958285.1 uncultured Sphingomonadales bacterium | reverse complement strand
CGTCAGGCTAACCTTGCGGATTTCGGGTGCTTTGATCAGGCCTTCCGAGATCAGCGACGAGCTGCCCCAGATCACGCTGATCGCCTTGGGCGGCAGACCGGCCTCTAGCAGGCACATGGCGATGTGCCATGTGGTCACTGGGGTGGCTTCCGACGGCTTGGCCACAACCGAACAGCCAGCGGCCAGCGCTGGGGCGATCTTTTGCATCATGCCCCAAGCCGGGAAGTTCCACGGCGCCAAGGCGGCCACCGGCCCAACAGGCTTGCGCAGCACCCGCAAGTCAGCCTCGGCCACGCGGCCTGGGATGATGCGGCCATAAGTACGACGACCCTCTTCGGCAAACCACTCTAGCAAATCTGCCGAACCTGCCCATTCCAACCGGGATTGGGCTAGGGGCTTGCCCTGTTCCAACGTCAGGCATCGCGCGGCATCTTCGCTGCGTGCTCGCATCAGATCGGCAGCACGGCGCAGGATTTTTGAGCGTTCGTAAGCCGAAATGGCAGACCATTCGGCGAAACCCTGCAACGAAATCTCGGCCGCCTCGGCCACTTCGAGCAGGCCTGCTTTGGGCAGCTTGGCCAGAACTTCGTCGGTGGCGGGGTTGATGATCTCCATCGTGCCAGCGCTGCCGAGGTGGCGTTGAACGCCGCCGATGATCAAACCTGCTTCAGGAAACATAGGTGCCTCTTTTCTTGGAGTTCATTTCACAAGGCCGATTTTGGCCCGGTCGGTTGTCAATGCGACGGCGATGAGAATGGTGATACCAAAGGCCACATCTTGGCTTTCCGGCGGTAGGCCTGAGATTGTCACCCCGACCCGGATTAAGATTGCAATCAGTCCGCCGATCAGGCTGTAAAGAACACCGCCCACCCCGCCCGAAATCGCCGTGCCGCCAACGATGACGCCCACCAAAGCAGGCAGCAGCAGGCTGCCCGCTACGGTGGCGCTGGCAAACATGGTCTGCGAGATCATCATGACCCCGCCCAATGCCGCGCACCCTGCCGAGGCGGCGAAGGCGAAGCTGCGCACAAGATCGCGGCGGACGCCGGATATATAGACGGCAATCTCGTTGGCCCCAAAGGCATAGATATTGCGACCAAGGTTGGTGAATTTCAGCAAGGCCGCGAAGAGGCCCGCCACGATCAGGACCAGAACGAAAGAATTCGACATCCCAAAGCTGCGTCCACCCAAAAGGTCATAAACAACCATTCCGGGCGCTATGCCGACCATGGCGGCGCCAGTCAGGTACATGGCGACGCCCTTGAATATCCCCAAAGCCCCGAGCGAGATTACGAAAGAGGGTACCTGCAGCCGCCCAATCAAATAGCCCTGCGCCGCGCCTATGACGCAAGCACCCGCAACGACCACCACAGCACTGAACGATCCCAGCGTAGGTGCCAGCATGGCCGCCACAACAGCCGCCAGCGACGCCATGGCGGCGATGGACAAGTCCAGACAGCCCAACAAAATGGGCAGCGTCGCCCCCACGATGATGATCAAAAGCGGCGCGTTGTCCTTCAAAAGCGAGTTAATCGCCCGCCAGCGCAGGATCCCCGGTGCTGCGATAGAGACGGCGGTGAGTATCACGAGCAGCACCAGAAGCGCCCCGATACGTCGCAGAAACTTTGTGACAGCGTCTTTGGTCATCGCTTCCCCCTCACACCATGGCCTTAACAAGCTCTTCTTCCGAAGGCGGTGCGGCCTGCACCCCTTCGATCCGGGCGCTGACGCGGCCGTCTTTCATTACGATGATGGAATCGGCGAGGTTCAGAACCTCGTCCAAGGTGTCGGCGACCAACAGGATCGCAAGCCCCTGAT
>CAJBSR010000590.1 GCA_903958285.1 uncultured Sphingomonadales bacterium | reverse complement strand
CGGACAACCGGCTGGTTCTCCGGCGTGGCGAGCGCATTGTAGCGCATCTTGTTGAGACCGGTATCGGCAGCTGTCTTTCGGACGGCAGCTTCCATCAGGCCATAAGTCGCCAAGGCAAGGCCGCCATGCCAAGCGGCAGCGGCAACGAGCAGCGCAATAGCTGCGGGTCCAAACCACTGTTTCATGCGCAGCCCTCCTTCTTCAAAACGGGCAGCTCTGCGGCCTTGGGGTCCTTCACAAAAGCGGGGCCGGGATTGTACATCCGCAGGGTCAGCTCAAAGGGCTGACCCTTGACGCCGGGCAGCCAGTGACCGGCTGCAGGCTTCGTGGGAGAAATCGTCACCTTCCAACCGGCTTTTTCTTCTGGCATGATCGACGCTCCACTGAAGGACCAGATGCGTGCGTCATTGGGGACGAGATACCCATCCCGGTCATAGTAAGTCACACTCCACCAGCGGGAGTCGAGCGCCGTGCCCGTGAGCTCATAGGTGCACGACCCGTCGAGCGGCTTGCCATCACTGTCACGCGAAGCCGCCCAATAAACGGTTTCGGTCTTCGGCAACGCGAGCAGGCCGCGCCGTGCAACCGCGGCGCGGGTCAACGGATCGGCCGATGCGATGCCATAGTTGAGGGAGGTTGACCAAATGCCGTTGGTGACGCTGCCACTGTCAAAGGCAGAGCCTGTTTCCTGCCAGACGAGACCAAAGCCCGCCGCCAACCCGACCGCCACGCCAAGCGTATAGCGTTGCCATCTCTTCATTTTTCTCGACCCTCCCCTTTATTTTCAGCGACGCTAACGCGTGCGCCGTTGGGGGCCAAGAAAAAATGAAAGCGCCCTATTTGCGAAGCGCCGCCTGTGCCGCTGCCAACCGCGCGATCGGCACGCGATAGGGTGAGGCCGAGACATAATCGAGGCCGGTTTTTTCGCAGAAGGCAATGGAGCGCGGATCCCCGCCATGTTCCCCGCAAATGCCCATCTTGATTTCGGGCCGGGTCTTACGACCACGTTCTGCGGCCAGCGCGATCAGTTCGCCCACGCCCTCCTCATCAATCGAGACAAACGGATCCTGCGGGTAGATGCCCTTATCGACATAGGTCGTCAGGAAGCGGGCCGCGTCATCGCGGGAGACGCCGAGCGTCGTCTGCGTAAGATCATTGGTGCCAAAGCTGAAGAACTCGCCGACCTCGGCGATCTCGCCTGCCTTGAGTGCTGCGCGCGGCAATTCGATCATCGTACCGACGAGGTATTCGATGCGCTTGCCCTTTTCGGCAAAGACCGCCTCTGCTGCGGCATCCACCACATCCTTCATCAATTCCAGTTCGCGCTTGGTCGCGACGAGCGGGATCATGATTTCCGGGACAGGTGCTGTCTCGAGCGCACAGGCGGCTTCAAAAATGGCACGGGCCTGCATCTCGTAGATTTCGGGATAGGTCACGCCCAGTCGGCAGCCGCGATGGCCGAGCATGGGGTTGAACTCAAACAGGTCCGCCGCGCGGCGCTTGAGGACCTCAACGTCGACGCCGGCGGCTTCAGCGACTTCGGCAAATTCGCTTTCCTGATGCGGCAGGAATT
>CAJBSR010000589.1 GCA_903958285.1 uncultured Sphingomonadales bacterium | reverse complement strand
CCGATCTATTCTTCTCCGAAAAATATCCCGGTGTCATTCCCGCGAAAGCGGAAATCCATCAACACCGGACAGTGAAGGTTATGGATCCCCGCTTGCGCGGGGATGACAAAGGGGCGTTACAGCTTCACGACGCGGGCGGAAAGCGCCTCGTCGGCATCTTCACCGTATAGTGTCGCCATCGGCGCATCGGTCACTTCGTGCGTCGACCCGTTTGTGAAGCCGTTAAAGCCGGTCCGCATCGCGCAGCCATAGGCACCGAGCATCCCGATTTCGATATAGTCCCCGGCCTGCACATCAGCGGGCAACAGGAATGGCCCTGCCATATGGTCCATATCGTCACAGGTCGGCCCGTAGAAGCTGAACGCCATGTCGCGGGTGTCCGACGCCTCTTCGCGCAGCAACGCGACGGGGAAGCGCCAGCCGACGTGCGCCGCATCAAACAGCGCGCCATAAGCGCCGTCATTGATGTACAGTTCATCCCCGCGGCGCTTTTCAACACGCACGATCAGCGACGAATATTCAGCGCACAGCGCCCGGCCCGGTTCGCACCACAGTTCCGACGAATAGCTGACCGGCAGGCTTTCATAAGCACGCGCGATCGCATCGAAATAGGCTTCGAGCGCAGGCGGTTCCATGCCGGGATAGACGCTCGGAAAGCCGCCGCCGACGTCGATGACGTCCACAGTGACGCCCGACGACACGATGGCCGCGCGCACGCGTTCCATCGCTTCGACATAAGCGGACGGCGTCATCGCCTGTGATCCAACGTGGAAGCAGATGCCGAGCGCATCGGCAACCTGACGGGTTGCGATCAGCAGCTCACGGACTTCGCTTGGCTCTGCGCCGAACTTGGAGGCGAGGCTGAGCTTGGAATGTTCAGATGACACACGCAGGCGGACGCACAGGGTCAGGTCCGTCGCACCGTCTGTGGCGCGCACGATCTTGTCCAGTTCATCCATGCTGTCGAGCGAGAAGGTGCGGACACCATGATCGACATAGGCTTCGCGGATCGCTTCTTCGGCTTTGACCGGGTGCATGAAGCACAGGGTCGCGTCGGGCGCATTTTCCCGCACCAGCTTCACTTCAGCGAGGCTGGCGACGTCAAAATGCGTGATGCCGCTGTCCCACAGGAGCGTAATCAGCTCCGGCGAGGGATTGGCCTTCACCGCATAGAGCGACTTACCCGGAAACTTCTCGACAAAGAAGCGGGCAGCACGCTGAGCGGCATGCGGACGAATGAGCGTGACCGGCTGAACCGGTCGAAGGGCGGTAGCTAGCCCCAGCGCGCTATGGTGCTTGTGCAATTCAAGGGACCTCCAAAAGGTAGTTCAAACGTCAACTGCTGCCTTGCGGTTATTGGAAGTCCCCATGGGGCAGCGGAGGGCGCGTATATGAATTGCGTTTCCTGATGTAAAGTAAATCCGGACCAGATTTTTGTGACAGAAAGGGACGACGTGACAGGGGCCAGAAAACCGTCATTTTCAGGGGTTGAGCACGCTTTGCGCAAAGTGGCCGATGTGGTGCCGCCGACCCCGCTTAAGCCCCTGAGATTCGGCGAATCGATGCTGTTCTGCAAATGCGAGTCGGAACAGCCGATGCGTGCCTTTAAGCTGCGCGGGGCCTGGCACCGGCTGACAGATATGAGCGCGGCGGAACGCAAGGGCGGCGTCGTTGCCTTTTCCAGCGGCAATCACGCGCAAGGTGTTGCTTGGAGCGCCAAGCGTCTGGAGATGCCCGCGCTGATCGTGATGCCGCGTGATACACCAAGCGTGAAGCTGGAGGGCACCCGCGCGCTTGGGGCCGAGATCGTTCTCTATGACCGGATGACTGAGAAGCGCGAAGTGATCGCTGCCCGGATCGCGGAAGAACGCGGCGCGACTTTGGTGCCGAGCTTTGACGACCCTTGGGTGGTCGAAGGGCAGGGTAGCGCCGGGCTGGAGGCGGTGGCGCAGATGGCAGAACTGGGGGAAGGCCCGCCGGACATGGTCATCATGCCGTGCGGGGGCGGTGGCCTCGCCGCCGGGCTGGCGCTGGCGTTGCCGGAGGCCGAAGTGGTGGTGGTCGAGCCGGAGGGCTGGGACGATATGGGCAATTCTCTGCGCGGAGGCAGCATCGTGCCTGTCGGCCCCAACCCGCCGCCGACAAGCTGCGATTCGATCCAGACGCTTCAGGTGGCGCCGATCACCTTCGATATCCTGAAGGCACGGGGGGCTATGGGCGTGGCGGTGACGGAGGAAGAAACCTTTGCCGCAATGCGCCATGCCAAGCGCGAACTTGATCTGACGATTGAGCCGGGCGGGGCGGTGGCGCTGGCGGCGATCCTGTCGGGCAAAGTGACGCCGGGGGAGCGGACGCTCGTCCTCCTGTCAGGCGGCAATGTTGATCCGGCCTTGTTTGACCGGGTGATGGCAGGGTAGGGGCGGCGTATGTCTGAAACGATCCTCTCGCTCGCCATGCTCGCCGCAGCGGCGCTGATCTGGGGCGGCATCCGCCTGATCCGCGTGGCCAATGAGACGCGCAAGGGCTGGCTGATGATCACAGCGGCCCTCGTCCTGCTAGGCAACGTCCTGATCATCACCTGGCCGTAATCCGGCGACACTCGGCGTCTTCCAGCGGAACAAGTGTGCCGCGTTCTCCGTTTCCCTTTTGAACGTCCGGCCCTCCGGACGCAGACATTGGGAGCAGGATGATGCGGAAGTTTCTTTCAACCGGTATGATAGCGTTGGCGGCAGTGTCGCTGGGCGCCTGCGCGGAATATCGCAATAATGATACGGTGCGCGGTGCAGGCCGGGGTGCTGCCATAGGCGCGGTCGGAGGTGCGGTTGTCGGCGCGGTTGTCGGCGGTGTGAACCCCATTGAAGGGGCTGTCGCAGGGGCTGTTGCCGGTGGCGCCGTTGGTGCGCTCACGACCAAGGGCCGCCGCTGGATGCGCGATGATCAAGGCTATTGCTACTATCTCAACAGCCGCAACGATCGTGTTTATGATCGCAAGCGGAGCTGTTGAGTCGGCTCACAGCTCAATTCATTCCCGCTTGTCCTGAGCTTGTCGAAGGACCGTATTTTCTGTTCTTCAACCTTGGATGTCCAGCGAAGGACCACCGTTGACCTTTGGTCGCCTTCGGCTCGACAAGCTGAGGGTGAGCGGATGGGGATGGGGGCTACGCCGCCGTCCCGCCCACGGTCAGCCCTTCGACCAGCAGCGTCGGCTGACCGACACCTGCGGGCACACTCTGGCCGCCCTTGCCGCAAATGCCGACGCCTTCGTCCAGCGCCATGTCATTCCCGATACCGGTCACCTTGGTGAGCACGGTCGGACCGTCGCCGATGAGCGTCGCGCCTTTGACCGGTGCACCGATCTTCCCGT
>CAJBSR010000588.1 GCA_903958285.1 uncultured Sphingomonadales bacterium | reverse complement strand
TGTCGACCAGCCGACCGAGGCGGAGAAGGACGCGCAGCTCAAGGCCGTGCTCGACACCACGCCAACCCCCATCTTTGTCAGCTACACGTCATCGCCCAACATCGTGAATGAGGACCAACTGGCCTTCCTCAACGCCTTTGTGCGTCCGGACCAGCGCGCCGAAGCTAATCTGTTGTCCGACCCGTTTGACGGTCTTGTCCGCCGCATCAATCCGGGAGGAGAGATGCAAAAGGGCAAGCGTGTGGACACAGGTGCGCACCCTGCGGGTTTCGTCCGAAAGGCAGTGACCCTCTTTGGCGGCAAAGCCCCGCTTTCGCCGACTGAGATTGCATGGCGCCCGCGTCCCGACGCTGAAACACAGCCATTCCCGACTTTCCCCGCCCAGTTTGTCTCTGTCCTTCCGGATGAGTTTTTCCGGGACAAGATCGTCCTTGTCGGCGCAACTTTGTCTATCACCGATCGCCACCGCACGCCGCTGTCGATCATTGATGACGGGGACCAGGGCAACATGCCCGGCGTCTTCATTCAGGCGCATGGCATCAGCCAGATTTTGGAAGGTCGCGCGCCGCCTAAAATGCCATTTAACGGTGTTGTTTCGCTGACTGTGCTGTTTGCGTCCCTTGGGGTTGCTGTCAGCCTGTTCAAGCGCGGTATCGTCTTCAACGTTGGCGTCGGGCTGGTGCTTGTCGGGTCCTATTGGGTCGGCGCTGTCATTGGCTTTGGCTATGGTATGCCAATGGTGCCGCTGATCGGGCCATCGATCGCCTTTGCGCTGTCGATCTGGATGATGGACGTGTTCATCGGGCGCGCAGAGCGCAAGCAGCGGGAGTTCGTGCAGGGCACCTTCTCACGTTATGTGTCGCCGGCAGTGGTCGATCAGCTGGTTAAAAACCCAAGCTCTGTCGGCATTTCCGGCGATCGTCAGGAAGCGACCTTCATCTTCACTGACATTGCAGGCTTTACGACCACGTCGGAACTGCTGGGCGCAGAAGAGCTGTCCGACGTTCTCAACGAATATCTGGACGGCGCGTGCGAAATCATCCTCAAATATGAAGGCACGATCGACAAGTTCATCGGGGATGCCATCATGGCCATCTTCAATGCGCCTATTCGGCAGGCCGACCATGCAGAGCGCGCTGTGCGCTGCGCGCTAGAGCTGGACGCCTATGCAGAGGCCTTCCGTAAAGATCGCAATGCACGCGACATTCCCATCGGTGTGACGCGGATCGGCATCCACACAGGTCAGGCCGTGATCGGCAATTTCGGATCTCATTCCCGGATGGATTTCACGGCCTTGGGTGACACTGTGAACACCGCTGCCCGCACTGAGAGCGTAAACAAATATTTCGGAACGCGTGTCTGTTGCACTGAAGATTCTGTGGAACGCTGCCCCAATTTGAAGTTCCGGCAGATCGGGGACATTGTGTTGAAGGGTAAGACGACGCCGACGGGGCTCTACAGCCCCATTTCTGAGACTGAAGATCCGGCCCTCATAGAAGGCTACGGCGCGGCCTACGCACTGCTGACGTCGGAAGACTCTGGGGCGGAATTGGCCTTCCGCGATCTGGCCAATGCGTTCCCTGCGGACCCCATCGTCCAGTTCCATATCGGGCGCATGGACAATGGCATTGTCTCGGCACGGGTGGTGATGGATGATAAATAACCTGTCGTCCAAGGCGCGTCGGCGTCGGGCAAGTCGGCGTGCAGTCATTGCCGCTGGCATTGCTGTTTTGCCGGTAACGTCAGCCTTCGCTCAGGTCATTCTGCCACCCCAAAGTGATATCTCCCGCCAAAGGGTAGAGCCGCTTCCCTTGCCATCGAACGCCTTTGATTTCCGCATCCAAAGCCCCGAGAAGTCGGCTGTTCCGCGCGCTATTGATGAGG
>CAJBSR010000587.1 GCA_903958285.1 uncultured Sphingomonadales bacterium | reverse complement strand
GGCTATGGCATGCTCGTCGGGCCGACCGCGACCAAGCAGGAGATTAGCGACTTCCGCGCGGCCCTCATCGCCGAACCACACCGCTATATCGCGCAGCCGACGCTGGCGCTCTCCACTGTGCCGACGCTGGTGGAAAGCGGCATCGCCCCGCGCCATGTCGATTTCCGGCCCTTTGTTTTGTCCGGATCAAACGGGGTGACCATCACGCCCGGAGGCCTGACCCGCGTGGCGCTCGCCGAAGGGTCGCTGGTGGTGAACTCCAGCCAAGGCGGGGGCACCAAAGACAGCCTTGTTCTCTTCGATACGGGGGACGCGGCGTGATGCTTAGTCGGGTAGCCGCCTCGCTTTATTGGCTCGGTCGCTACATGGAACGTGCGGAATTCACGGCTCGACTGGTCGAAGCGACCGTCCGGCTGGATCACATGTCGGCCCGCCCCGCCGGCACCGGCGCATGGGGCAGCGCCTTGGCCGTGGTGATGGGCGATGCCCGCTTTGCAGAGACGGGCCAGCCCATCACGCAAAAGACCGTCAGCCAGTTCCTGACACTGGACCCCAACAATCCGGGCTCGATCCGCAGCTGCATTGATGCCGCACGCGACAATGGCCGCGCCGTGCGCACCGCGCTCACCCGTGAAGGCTGGGAAACGGTCAATTCCTCATGGCTTTCCCTCCAGAAGCGCAGCAAGACTTGGAGCTTGGAAAGCACGCTGGCGCTGGCGGAAAGCGTGACGGCGCAGGCACGCGGGTTTGAAGGGGCGCTGCACCGGATGCTGCGGTCCGAAGCCTATTGGTTCATCCGTCTGGGCATGGCCGTGGAGCGCGGTGACAACAGTGCGCGGCTTGTCGACGTGAAATATCATTTACTGCTGCCTGAGGGGGAACCCGTTGGCGGCGTGATCGATCGCGACCAATGGACAACGATCCTGCACACCGTTTCGGCTGTGACCGCGTTCCGCTGGCTCTACAAAGGCGGCCTAACCCCCTCGGCCGTCGCGGACCTCCTTGTCCTTCGTGCAGAGATGCCCCGCTCGCTCATCGCCTCGGCCGAAGAAGTGGAGCGGTATCTGACCGCGCTGGGTCGCCTCACAGGATTGCAGGGCGAGGCAGACCGGATCGCGCGCCGCCGCCATATCGATCTTGGCCGTTACGACATCAACCAGATCATCATCAACGGTCTGCATGAATTCCTGACCGGATATATCGCCAACAACGCGCAGCTTGACCGGGCGATTGCAAAGCAGTTCAGGTTCCCCTGACATGCAAATCCACGTCCATCATTCGACCGTCTATGAATTCTCGCAGCCGCAAACGCGGCTCATCCAGCTGCTGCGCGTCACACCACCCAGCTTCTCCGGCCAGAACGTTCTGGAATGGTCGGTGGATATTGATCGCGATGCACGGATGCGCTCGGCGGTGGATGGGTATGGCAACATCGTCACCATGCTCTACGTCGATGGTCCGCTCGACCGGATTGAGATCGTCAAGCGCGGCACGGTCTACACGCAGGACCGCTATGGCGTTGTGACCGGCACCAATGAGGTGCTGCCGCCCATGGCCTATCTCGGCACCACTTCGCTGACCGAGTCTGATGAAGCCATCTGTGCGCTCGCCAAGATGGTGCAGCGCCGCCAGCCCGGCCGGTTGGCGCTGCTGCATGATCTGATGAACACCATCAAATCAAAGATGCGCTTCAACACTGGCGAGGGAGACCCGTATCGCATGGCGCACGTCGCCTTTGCTGAAGGGCATGGCGTCTGTCAGGACTTTGCCCACATCTTCTGCGCCGCCGCCCGGCATCTGGGCATTCCCGCGCGCTATGTGTCCGGCCATCTCTATCAGCATGGCGGCGGCCCGGCGCAGGACGCGAGCCACGCCTGGGCGGAAGCCTGGATTGACGAGCTTGGCTGGACCGGATTTGATATCGCCAACGGGGTTTGTCCCGATGATGCCTATGTCCGCGTTGCAATCGGTCTGGACTATCGGGCCGCCGCCCCGCTATCGGGATCACGCATGGGGGCCGGCGAGGAAAAGATGGACGTGCGCGTTCATGTGAGCCAATCCGGCCAATAACCAACAAGAAGCGTAAATCAGGGTAGTTCATGACATATTGTGTAGGCATTCTTGTGCGCGACGGGCTGGTGATGATCGCCGACACACGCACCAATGCCGGTGTCGATAACATCTCCACCTACCGCAAGCTGCACACGATTGAAGAAGACAATGACCGCCTCGTCTTCGCAGCAAGTGCGGGAAATCTGTCTGTCACGCAGCTCGCTTTGTCGATGCTGAAGGAAGGCCTTGAGCCTTTAGAAGAAGGCGGCGCGCGCCGGTTCACGACGGGCGCATCGACCATGTTTGCCGTCGCCCAATTGTTCAGTGAAGCAGTCCGCATCGCCAGTGAGCAGCTGTCAGAAGAATTGGAGGCCCGCAGCATCCCGGCATCGGTCTCCTTCCTGCTTGGCGGGCGCTTGGCCTCCGGGCCGCTGATCCTTTATTATGTCTACGACGCCGGAAACTTCATTGAATGCCGCCCGGACACGCCCTTCCTGCAAATCGGCGAGAGCAAGTACGGCAAGCCCATTTTGGACCGCGCCCTCAATTTTGAGACGCCGCTTGAAGAAGCTGTGAAGGTTGCGCTGATCTCGTTTGATTCCACCCTGCGGTCCAACCTCGCCGTGGGCCGTCCGCTCGACATGATCGTCATCGCGCGGGACCGCGTGCACGCCGTCGTCAAACGCCGCATCGGAACCGACGATCGCTATTTCAACGACCTGTCAGCGCGCTGGAGCATGCTCCTCACCGAAGCGCGCGCCACCATCCCGGACCCGCCCTTCATGGCAGACTTTGTCGCCATCAACGGCAAATAGCTAAAGCAAAACCCCGCCGGATCGCGCCGACGGGGTTTCGTAAGTCGTTCTGATCAAAGGATCAGGCGAAGGTCACAGCGACCTTCGAACGGCGGCGCATCGCACCGCCGACCAGACCGAAGCCTGCGAGCATCATCGCCCAAGCAGCCGGTTCTGGAACGCCGGTGTTGGAAAGCGAATAGGTCAAATCGTCCATGGCGAATAACCAGGTGTCCGTAGGCTGTTCAATGGTAATCCGCGTGATACCGTTCAGGCTGAACACGACCGGCTTCAACGAAAAGCCGCTATCGTTTGGAACAGACAAAGTTTCAAGCAATGTCGCGCCTGCATACGACTTTACAGAGCCCGCTATGAACAATCCGCCATAGTTGTTGTAAAGGAACGATACTCCATTTGCCGCACTGGAAAAATCAATGTTCAGGAATTTCTGACGGTCACCCCTCCCATCCCGGGAGTTTGTTAGCGCAGGGTCAGGTGTTCCAGCGAACGGGAAAAAAGTTGAGATGGCGGCATTGAACGTCGAACCCCCGCTGTCAGTGCTGAATGTGACGCCGAGGCCCGCATACTCGTTTGTGATGCTTTGTCCTGCAACCTTGTCATTAAAGTCAATCGTGACTGCATGGCCAATCGACGGGAAGCACACTGCGCAAAGCGCCACGGCACCCATAAGAGACTTTTTCATATTACCCCCAGAGAATTCAAGAACAACACCCGAAGGGTGACATTTCACCTCGTCGGCAAACGACTGCGACACCGTTAATTCGGCGCTAACATATGTTCATTTTGGCTTCAATAGCTCTGCCTGCGTCAATTCGGCGTGTCCCAAATCGGTGCGAGGCTGTTCTCAAAACAAAACCCCGCCGGATCGCTCCGACGGGGTTTCGTATTTCGTTCTGATCAAGGATCAGGCGAAGGTCACTGCAACCTTCTGGCGGCGACGCATGGCCGAGCCGACAAGGCCGAAGCCTGCGAGCATCATCGCCCACGCAGCCGGTTCAGGAACGCCGCGGAAGGTGCCCGCAAAGTTCACGAGCGCAATGCCATTGTTGCCGTAGTTACCATATGTAAGGGTCGGGCGATTAAGGCCCGTGCCGGACAGCTGCTGGTCGCGCAACCAAGTGAATCCCGGGGCGCTCGTTACACCGCTGAGATTTGAAACGAATGGACCACCTGTATAGGTACCACCAATGGTATAAGTTCCAGCTCCCAAAGTGAGAGTGGTGATGCTCTGCCACGCATAGTTCCCGATGACCGTATTGCCGGAATTGATCGTAGCGGAAGCCAACAG
>CAJBSR010000586.1 GCA_903958285.1 uncultured Sphingomonadales bacterium | reverse complement strand
GGTTGGAAATACAAGTGCAGCCATGGGCCGTCGTCGTAGAACACCTTAAGCATCTCGTCGATGATGACGCGCTGATCTTCCGGTGTGGCGGCAGCCGCGATGTCGGTCCAACGGTCGAACCACCGCGGATCGTTCCAATGGGTGTAGTTGGTGCCCGCATCCACTTTGGCCAGGTCGGTCATATCGTACAGCGGCGACCAAAGCGCACCGCCCGACCCTAGGAAGAAGAGCGGCCCGACATTGCGCTCGCGGATCAGAGGAACGTAGACCGAACCCCATTCCATCACATCAAGTTCGATGTTGATGCCGACGTCCGACAGATATTGAGCAATCGCCAGAACGACGTTTTCGTCGTTCAGGTAGCGGCCCTTGCCGGCTTGGAAGCGGATGGTAAAGCGTTTGCCATCTGCAAGACGGGGCCAGCCAGCTGCATCCAGAAGTTCCTCAGCCTTGGCCGCATCATACGGGTAGGGCGTGAGGGATTGGTTCGCATTAGGTGGGTTCACGATGCCCGTGGCCCGAACGCAGGGAAAGTTCAGCAACTGCTCGCAGATTGCAGGTACGTCGACCGCATACTGCATCGCGCGGCGCACGTCTGGGTTCTGGATCGCATCACCGCCCGGCATGGCGGCAAAGGGTTCAGACAAGTTGAAACCGACATACATCCGCCGGGTACCCTGTACGGCCTGCACCTTAGCCGTGCCGGATGCGTCGATAGCGTCGATCTGGTCCGGGGCGACGTTGGTGATAATATCGACATTGCCCGCCATCAGTTCGGCAGACCGGGTCGATGCTTCTGGGATGATCCGATAGACGATGTTCTGGAAAGTGCCAGGATCGGCGACCTTTTCAAGCACCACTTCAGATCCGGGTGTCCAAGAAACAAGCTTGTATGACCCTGATCCGACAGGCGTCGTTGCCGCCTGCTCCAGCGTCATCGCAGCATAGCTGTCTTTGCAGTGGATATAAACCTCGGCCAGCAGGCCAAAAGCAATAGTGTTTTTCGCTTCGATGTTGATCTGGACGGTCACGTCGTCAACCGCCACCGCATCCACAAAACCAACCGACTTGAACACGAAACCGGGCGTGTTGCCGGTGAACGCGTTGGCTGGGTCCTTGGCGCGGTTAAAGCTGTATGCCACATCTTCTGCCGTCAGCGCCTCGCCATCATGGCAGGTACGGCCTGCCTCGATGGTATAGGTATAAGCCAGACCATCCTCCGAGATGGCCAGGTTCGTCGCCAGATCCGGCACCACCGACCCATCACCTTCGATGGAAAACAGCGTATCAAAAATGTGACGGACGATGTTGGCATTGTCCCGCGACGAAATCGCCGCAGGCTCAAACGTTGTGATATCAGCGCTCAGGCCGACGACAAGTGTGTCGTCGGAAACCTGCGCTGTGGCGGTCTGTGTCAGCAAGATGCTGGCGGCTGCCGCTATTGAAAGGCGTCTTACGTTGAACATCAGTACTTCCTTATCTCTGAGTGGACTTTGAGTGGTGAGCTTCGAGTAGGAATGGTCCGGCCATCTGGCTCCGCTAGGCTTGTCAGGCTGGCCGGGTTGATTGTTATTCCGGTGGTGCTTGCAAGGATGCAGGCCTCCACCATGCGGAGCGATTTCAAGTGATCTACGCCCGAGCAGTTCAAAGGCGAACCGTCAGACAGGTGGCTGACAAAGTCGGCTAGCAAAGCTGCCGCATCGTCGCGCCAAATTTCGGTTTTGGGGAGTGTGACAGGCGTCATATTGGCGTCGTCGCGTCGCGCAAACGACAGCGCACCGAACATCTCGGCCTGCAAGGCAATGCCTTTTTCGCAATCCGTCCGCCAGTTGAAGCCGAGGTTGTTCCAGTTGCCGGCCCAAGTGCCCTGATAGGTCACCTCGATCCCGTTCGAAAAGGTGATGAGGGCCGACACATTGGCGTCGCCACTATACATCGACCAAGGCGGGTTCCATGTCCGTGCAGAAATCGCCACCGGCTCGGCGTCATAGACATAGCGCATCAGATCAAAGTGATGGATCGATTGTTCCCATAGCATCGGCTGATCCATCGTCAGCGGATAGCGGTTGAGAAGCGGAAGCGTCCCATCGCGCCAACGTTCGTAGTTGAACCGCCCGAAGGCAGGTCGCCCGACGCCATCCTTGGCCCACAGTCGCTTCATCGCCTGTGTGACCGCAAGATATCTGAAATTGAGCCCAACCATCAGCGGCACGCCGGCACTTTTGGCCGCGTTCACATGACGCTCTGCTGCCGCCACTGAATCCGCCAATGGCTTTTCCGCCAGAATTGCCAGGCCAGCCTCGCAGGCTTGGGCAATCTGGGCATCACGGTTATTGGGTGGCGTCACAAGGATCACTGCATCCGCATCCACCCTGCCTGCTACCTCGGCGATTGAAGCGCCGCCCACGATGCCCGCCCTGTCTTGCATCGCTGCGGCAAGCGCAGCGGGATTAGCCTCGACCAGTCCGACTATTTCAGTGCGTGGGTCTTCGTCCAGCACACGCTGCCAGATCCGCGACCGGGCGCCCAATCCAACAAGGATCACCCGAACAACACTCATGCGGCCACCCCAGTGTGACAGAGTGTATCCAGCCCGGCGTCGAGGCTTGTCCAAGCAAATCCCTGCAACTGCGCCAGGTTTGACGGCACCATCGGGGCCTTGGCCGGCATCGCCTCACCGGATTTGACTACCGTGCCCGCAAACCGCGCTGCTATGGCATTGGCCACGTCGCGGTCTGTCATGGCAATCGGCGTGCACAAGTGAATAGGACGGGCCACCGCTTGCCCGTCGAAAATGCGTGCCAGCGCGGGTGCCAAGTCGGCGACAAAGGTCCAGTCCCGGCGCGCATCTGCGGAGCTTACAACAATTTCCTGTCCTGCCCGCGCCGCATTGACCCATGTCTGCACCAGCGACACGCGCTCCCGCGTTGTCCGCGCCACCTCGTGCGAGCCGTAAAGATAGCCTAGTCGCACCACATGAGTAGCGCACACTCCACCCAGAGCGCCCGGCACCAGCATTTCGCCCGCCTTCTTGGCAGCCGAATAGGGCCCTTGCGCTGTTGCGGCATCGGTGTCGGTCAAGTTCGGCGAGCCATCCGTTTCGCCGAACACCCCCGACGACGATAGGAACACAAAGGCATTCGGGCGGATTTGTGCAGCATGCCGCAGCATGGCTAGCAGCGGCGTCATATTGGCCGTGATATGTTGGGCTTCGGTCATGCCGAGCGCTGAGGGGTTGGTTGTCAGCGCGGCGGCATGAATGATCACATCAGCCGACAGATCCCTTAGTCTG
>CAJBSR010000585.1 GCA_903958285.1 uncultured Sphingomonadales bacterium | reverse complement strand
GGGTCAGCTCATCCTCATCGCACAGCTCGGTCGCCGCGATGACTTCGTCAAACTCGGTCGTCCAGCTCTTATAGTCGAACTGGGGCGGCAAATCCCCCATCGGACGATTGGGCCGGACGGGGAGCATCCCCTCCTCACCTTCGTCGCCGGGGTCGCCATCGGAGTCCATGTCCGATTCGGCATCCATCTCCTGCTGCTCGCCATCTTCGGCCTCGCCTTCGCCTTCTTCGGCGCGGGCGTCCATCTGGGCCTGGCTGTCGCCCTCTTCCGACTGTTCCTGATCCTGCTCGCCCTCCCCTTCCTGTTCGTCTTCGGACTCGTCGTTCGAATCGGTCGGGTCGATTTCATCGGGGTTGGCGGTCAGTTCCAGATCGCGCAGCAGTTTCTGGGCGAGTTGCGCAAAGCGGCCCTGATCGTCGAGCGCGTTCGACAGGGCATCAAGGTCTTCGCCCGCTTTCTCTTCAATCCAACCGCGAACCATATCGAGCCCGGCTTGTGCGGCGGGCGGGGCTGCGTCCCCCGTCAGCCGTTCGCGCACGAGCAAACCGACAGCGGTTGGCAACGGCACTTCGTCTGCGGCTTGCGCGCGGGCAATCGGGTCAGACCGCATCCGCATGTCGAGCGCATGGCCCAGATTGACGCGGACGCCCTCCATCGCACGGGCGCCAATGGCCTCCACACGCGCGCTTTCAATGGCATCGAACACCGCGCCCGCCACCGCTTCGGGCGGGCGGTTGGCCATGTGGACGCCATCATTGTGATGCCGCAGCCGCAGCGCCATGCCATCGGCAAAACCACGCGCTTCGGCCACCTGATCGGGCGGCAACAGGCGGCCCGGCATCGGCACACGGAAGTTCTTACCAACCTGCGTCGGCGCGTCTGCCGTAAAGGCGAGCTCCACCTCAGGCTCATGCGCAATCGCGCGCGAGGTGCCGGTGAGCACCTGCTTAAACTGTTCGAGGGGAGATTGGTCAGCCATTGAAGGATCAGCGTTAGCGAGGAACGTGGCCCGCGAAAAGCCACCATTCACCTATGGGAATGAAATGCCAGAGGGCCTGTAAGCCGGGTTCTGTCCACCCCGGACCGAAATCCGGGGATGGGCGACCATTCCTCTAGGCGTCCTGTTACCAGAACGCTCAAGCAACCAACCCGGGCGACGGGGAGGAGGAATCCCATATGCCGCCCCTATTCGGTCTTGCTCCCGGTGGGGTTTACCATGCCGCTTCCGTTACCGGACGCGCGGTGCGCTCTTACCGCACCCTTTCGACCTGACCGGGCCGAAGCACCGGCGGTTTGCTTTCTGTGGCACTTTCCCTGGGGTCACCCCCGCCGGACGTTATCCGGCACCGATCCTCGCTGGAGCCCGGACTTTCCTCCCGCATGTCCGAAGACATACCGGCGGCCGCCCGGCCCTCTGGCAAAAGGCGCTTTAGGCGGGTCGGGCCTTTGGTGCAATGTCAGCGCTAAAGTCACAGAACACCGCGCCGTTAACTGTCCTGAGTTCGAACATAGGTGGGACTGATGTTCTGGGAAAAAATCTTCGGCGGCGGGCAGGATACGTCCGCGCGCAAAGCCTATCTGGCCTATGACGCCAAAAAAACAGAGACCGACCGTGTGTCGGCCGAACAGCTATCAGCCATCGCTGCCAGTGTTGAAGAGCATCTAAGGGCTGTAGAAGGTCTGATGCAAAAATCAGGTGATGACGCGGCCCGTTTCACCACGTCGCTCGAGGAAGGGTCCGCTGCGCTGGCCGATCCTGACAAGACAGCTGAAAGCCTCTCCAAGCTCCTCACCCTGACGCGCGAAATGGTCGACAAGACCCGCAAGGTTGAGGAGGAACTCCGCACAAGGAGCGAAGCCGTCGGGCTTCTGCAAGGCAATTTGCAGCAGGAAAAGGCGCGCGCCGAAACCGATCAACTCACCGGCCTGAACAACCGCCGCGCCTTTGAACGCGAATTGGGGTCCGCGGCCGAACGCGCCCGCATTTACAACTCGCCTTTGGCCATCGCCTTTTGCGACGTCGACAGTTTCAAGGTCATCAACGACATTCACGGCCCGGCAACTGGAGACCGTGTGCTGACCTTCATTGGCACGGTGCTCGATGATTTTATCGACAATCGCGGCAAAGTCTCCCGCCACGAAGGCGCGGAGTTCGTCATATTGTTCGAAGGAAAAACGGCGCGGCAGGCCCGTGACTTGACCGAGCATGCCCGGCAGGACTTGGCCGAACGGCGGATCGTAGACCGCCAGACGGGCCGGCCCATCGGCTATGTCAATTTCTCCGCCGGCGTGGCCGCGATCGGCCCGGATTACGACATCGGCGTCATGCTCGCCAAGGCAGATCAGGCGCTTTACAAAGCCAAGCAGGCCGGCCGCGGCACAGTGCGGATGACGAACTGAAACGTCAGACAAAATCCTTAGCCGATGCCGACCAGCGCCGTTCCTGCATCTTTGGGTCGGCAAGGATCAGACGACGCAACGTCGCCTTGCGCTCCGCCCATTGGGTGCCGCCAATCGCGATGAGCGCCTCGAACGGGTCGTTTGCAGCCAGGGCTTTTCCGACCGACGACCAGAGCGTGCGTCCGCCGCGGCCATGGTGGAGCAGGTCCGCGATCACGCAACAATGGGCCGCCCGCTGCCCATCGATCAGCCCCCGCCGGTCCGCCCGCCCTAAATAGTCCCGGAAGCTCGCGATCATCTGCGTGATTTGCGCCAGACGTGCGGGCCTGTGGTTCGCCGTCCAATGGATCAGCCGCGCTGCGGCCAATATTTCTGCGTCGTCGACCTTGTCCGGTGCCGGATTGAAATAGGCCATCAACGCGGCCGTTGAGCTTGCCGTTTCCAGCGGTCCATCCGCACCATGGATGCGGCCATTGACTAAGGACAGGTCGGGGAAATAGTCCGCCGCCGCAGGCTGCGCGATCATGGCGCGGAACCAGCGGACAAAATCCCCATCCGGCACATGCGCGGCAAATTGCCCAAAGCCAAACGTATATCCTGCGCGGTCATAGCTGTTGAGCGTCAGGAAATTGCGTCCCTCACACCCCGCTGTCGGATTGATAAACGCCACCCAAAAGCCAAATTGACCCGCGTAATTCTTCGGATCGAAATCGAGTTTCTGGAGGGAGGAGCCGGGGAACACATTGTGGAGGCCAACGCGCCCTTCATAGCTGACGCGCCGACCGACAAAGAAGCGCGGGCCGTCATCTGCTGTTGCCCAATAGTCTCTGCCGTCGCGCATGATGTCGAACCGGATTGCCATGCTGCCACCTCCTCAAATCAGACGCGGCACCCGCCGCCTGTCAGGATACATCAGAAGAAATCCTACTTTGAAAGGGCTTAATCCCCCGTCGGCTTCGGCAGCAGCAGCCCAAGCAAAATCGCCCGGCATTCCCCGTCGATAATCCCGTCGATCATTTCAGGGCGGAATCGCCGCTGGAAAGCGCGGACCGCCGCAACGCCATCTGCGACGTCATAGCCAAAGCGTTCCAGCGCGAGGAGGAAGCCTGCATCGGACCAGTGCGGGTCCATCAGATTCTTGGTCGGCCTTGGCAGTGCCAGCCGCAGCCGCGCGAGGCGGTACCAAGGGAAGAGTTCGCCCGGGTCTTCCTTTCGCGCAGGGGCCACGTCACTATGGCCAACAACATTGCCGCGCGTGATGCTGTGGCGTTCCATAATCCCCGCCAGCAGCTCAATGACCGCGTCGATCTGCGCTTCCGGGAAGGGACGATAGCCGAACTCATGCCCCGGATTGACGATCTCAATCCCGATGCTCGCCGAGTTAATGTCACTTGTGCCGCGCCACCAGGACCGCCCCGCATGCCAGGCGCGATGGGCTTCATCGACCATGCGAACGACCTGCCCGTCTTCGGCCACAACATAATGCGCAGAGACCTTCGCCTCCGGGTCGGCAAGGCGGGCAATGGCTGAGGCGCCGTCAATCATGCCGGTATAATGCAGGACCACCATCGACACAGGGAGCGCACGCGCATCAAAATTGGGCGAGGGCGTGTCGATGAAGTCCATGGTCAATCCTGTCGCTGCTCAGCGGCGCGCGCCGTGCGCAGGGTCACAATGGCAACGCCGATCAACACGATAACGCCGCCTGCGATCATCATCGGCGTCATCTTGGTGCCAAACCAGTAAGACGCCGCCACCACCGAAATGACGGGGGTCGGCAGGGTCAGCGGCACGACCGTGCTGACAGGGTGGCGTTGCAACAGGATGCTCATAGCGCCCTGACCGATAACAGTAGAGCCGAGCGCGGAAAAGAGGATCCAGCCAAAGGTCGACAAAGGCAAGTCGGGAATACTGGCAAAGGCGGCCGGTTCTGCCACAAAAGCAATCGGGCCCAGCACGACCGCGCCAACCAGCCCGACCCATGCATAGATGGTCAACACCGGCACCCCGATCAGCCGACGCTGAATGAGTGAGCAAATAGCCCAGACAAGGCTTGCCACCGCAGTCAGCGCAAGGCCTAGGCGTTCATCGACGGCATGCGGATCAAAAACGACCAGCACGACGCCGAAAAAGGCAAGCGTCATGCCCGCAATCCGATATTTGTGGATGCGCTCTCCCAGAAAGATCACCGCGAGGATGAGCGAGAAAGGCGCGCCAAGCTGCCCTGCAATGGCGAGCGCGCTGACATTGGTGGAGACCGCCATCGAGATGTTGACGATGATGTAGAACAGCGCGCCCGATAACAGGCCAAGCGTCACCAATTCGCGCATCCGCCCTTCAATCAGCCGGAGCGCAGGCAGGCAGATGAGCAGCACCATGACCTGCCGCAACCATGCGGCAGTCAATGGCTGGACGAGATCAACGCCTACCTTAACTGCGATCAGATTCAGACCCCACATCACGTTCATCGCGATGGCGACAAGGACGTCATAGCCTCCGAACTTGTGTTGGGGTTGCGCGGTCATACATCGGCCATAGAGCGACCGTCAGAGGAAACCAAATCTTTGCAGCCGATGCGCCATTTTATCCTTGTCGAACGGCTTCAGCAGATAGGAATCTGCTCCTGCCCGCATCGCCCGGCGGATTTCGCGCAGGCGCGTTTCGGTGGAGCATAAAAGAATGCGGGGCTGCGGAGCGCCTTTCCGCGCGCGGATCGCCGTGGCGACCTCCGGCCCGTTCATATCCTCCATCCACCAATCGAGAACAATCAGCGCGGGCGATTTGGCGTCGCATTGCAGCAACGCCTCCCGCCCCGAGGCCGCTTCAGACACATCAAAGCCGAGCGGCTCCAGCATGTTGCGCACAATCGCGCGGATGAGCCGACTGTCATCAACGATCAAGGCACTACGCGGCATGGACGACCTTTCGACGCGATGGCGCGCGCAGCGTGACCGTCAGCCCCTGCCCCGCCCTGCTGTCGTAAGAGACCTGGCCGCCCAAAAGATCGAGCCTTTGCGCCACCGCATCCAAACCAACGCCGCGGCCCGAAAGCGCTGTCACCTCCTGCGCAGTGCTAATCCCGGGGGACTGAAGAATGGCTTCAATCGGCAGGCCGATCAGCCCGTTGGCATGGCCCACCGTGCGCAGGGCGGCTTCATCAACGCCTGACCCGTCATCCGAAATGGCGAGGACCAGATGGTCGCCCACCAACGCCGCTGACACATGGATTGTGCCTGCCTCCGGCTTGCCCAATTGTTGCCGCTCCGCAGGCGTTTCAATGCCATGGGACAGCGCATTGCGGACAACATGAAGCAGCGGATCGCGCAGCCCATCCACCACTTCCCGGTCGAACATGATGTGGCCGCCATCAATCACAAGTTCGACCTGCTTGCCGCAGCGCGCGGACGTTTGCGCAACGATGGCGCCAAGCCCCGCGAAGATGCGGTCAACCGGCTGCTGGCTGCTCGCCGTCAACGCACGGGCCATGGAGGCGATACGGGTCGACAATTCGGTAATGGCAGGCAGCATCGGGCTGTTTGGTTCAACGAACGACAGCAACTCCAGCAGTTCGCGCTGCCCGGCCTCCACCTCTTCCATGCTGGTCGTGAGCAGCTCAAACTGTTCGGTCGGAATGCGGACCGTGCGGGTGCGCCGCTGGACCGGCCCTTGGCCCGGCTTTTCGTCCCGCCGCTTATCAATGGGTTCAAAGCCAATGGCGCGGACCATGTCCGGCTCATCCGCATCGGACAACCCGACCCCGGCTTCCACCGCATCGGCCAAATCACCGAGGCGTTCAACCAGAGCGGCGACACCGGCCACAAAATCTGGCGTGACCGGAATCCGCCCGTCGCGTGCCTGCGCCAACCCGCGCTCTGCGCCGTCGCAAAGCCGTTCAAAGCGTTCAAGATCTAGGAAACCGGCGTTTCCGCGCACGGTATGGACGAAGCGAAAAACAGCATCGAGCGCCGCGCGATCCTGTGGGTTGTCGACCCATCGGGCAAGCGGCGGCCCCGCGCGCTCAAAGCCCTCGCGCAGGTCGGCTATGAATTCACCAAAGAGATCCGTCATTCGAGATGCCCAAGTTACTCGGCACCCTCTAGGCGAAGACGGTTAATTTCGGCCAAAGACATAGCCGAAAGCGCTGACGTGTCCGCTTCAGCCGATCAGCGTTGCGCCAAACAGCAGAAATGGCTGATCGGGCTCCGACACCTGAATTTCTCCGCCTGATTGCGTCGCGATCTGGTGCGCCATCCAGGCAGCTGCAACGCGCGGGGTCAACTCTGACTCCGCCAAATCCCCGGTCAGCGCCTTGCGGATATTGTCATCCAAGATCAGTCGGTCACTCGTCGCCCGCACTGCAATTTCCGTGCGGTCGAGATGGATTTCAGCGCCCACATCAAGCTTGCCGCCGCGCACGAGCGTGTCACCTGCAATCATGGCGAGGTTCAGGAGAACCTTGATCGCCGGCTTGGCGAGCATCGGTTCGGCGACCATCCAGCCCAGTTCAAGCCGCTTGTTGTTGGAGAACAAACCTTCGATGGCCTGTTGTGCCTCGCGCACATCGACCTTGTCCCCAAAACCGCCGGCAGCGCCAAAGGCGAGGCGGAAGAATTTCAGCTTATTGGCCGATGTCCGCGCGCTATCCGCCAGAAGATCAAGACATTGCTGGCGCATGTCCTCATCGGTTTCGATGGCGAGAAGTTCGATACCGTTGTTGATCGACCCGACCGGGCTCAGCAGATCATGGCACAGCCGCGAACAGAGCAGGCTGGCAAATTCGACGGCATCGACCTTCATTCTTATATCCTCAAAATGGCCGCAAACCGGCGCGCGGTCACCTTTGGCCCACGGAGTCCGGTGAGGCAAGTGCAACCGGAATGAACCTGTCGTGCACATCGCCCTGCGCCACCGCCTGCCACGCCATCACGCCGTCGGCGCCAAGGATGATCCAATATTGGCCATCCGGTGCCGCCAGTCGTGCATCTTCGGCAGAAGGCTGTGCACGACCGCCGGGGTGCGAATGATAGCATCCGATGACCTGCAGCCCACCTGCCCGTGCGTCCCGATGCGCAGCAATCAGGACGGCGGGATCAATTTCAAAGCGGGTCTCCGGCCGTGCGGCGACATTGGCCGCTGGCCGAATATCGGCAACCACCGTGCCTGCGCCCAAGAGCAACCCGCACACTTCCCGCCCCCGGTCTTCATCGGCAAGCACCTGAAGGCGCGACAGCAATTCGCTTGATATCCGCAGCATCATGGGCGCAAGGCTATTGCATGAGCGATGGCACAATCCAAGAACAGGTAACAATCCCCGCTGAAATGGCAGGCTGGCGGCTTGACCGCGCACTCGCGGCCCTGCTGCCAACCTATTCGCGCGAACGGCTGAAGGCGCTCATTTCGTCGGGTCAGGTGACCAGTGGCGGGCAACTCTCCCGAGACCCTTCTGCCAAAGCCAAGGAAGGCGCGTCGTTCAGCATATCCGTGCCGCCACCTGCCGTTGCGCACAATGAAGCACAGGACATCCCCATTGAGATCGTGTTCGAGGATGATCATCTGCTCGTCGTCGATAAACCCGCCGGAATGGTCGTCCATCCGGCCGCCGGTAATTACGATGGAACGATGGTCAACGCCTTGCTCCATCATTGCCACGGTCGCCTCTCCGGCATTGGCGGAGTCGCGCGGCCCGGCATTGTCCACCGGATCGACAAGGACACGTCCGGCCTCCTTGTGGTCGCCAAAACTGATCCCGCGCATGAAGGCCTCGCTGCCCAATTTGCCAAGCACAGCATTGAACGGCGTTATGCAGCGATTGTCGCAGGGCTACCCAAGACCGGATCAGGCACGGTAGACGCCAATCTTGCGCGATCGTCTACCGACCGGAAGAAGATCGCCATTGTCAGCGTCGGGCGCGGCAAACGGGCGGTCACCCATTGGCGGTTGGTGGAAACACTGAAGCAGGCGGCGCTCATAGAATGCCAGCTTGAAACTGGCCGCACGCATCAGGTGCGCGTCCACATGGCGTCCATCGGCCACCCCCTTTTGGGCGATCCCGTTTATGGTCGCTCCCGCTCGGAACATCGCGAGGTTCTGAAGCGTTTGGAGTTCGCCAGACAGGCCCTGCATGCGGCAAGATTAGGATTTGTTCATCCGATCACCGGGGGGACTTTAACTTTCGACAGTCCCATCCCATCTGATATGCAGCAACTGTTAAGCTACCTACGGGTATCATGACAAAGTCTGATGCAGTTCCACCGATTAAGGGAACTGCGGACAGGGAGATTAAAATGACCGGCAAAGCGCTGGCTGTGAAACGAAAAAGTGCGAGCACCATTCCTGCGCTCAACAGCGAGGATGGACTCAACCGCTATTTGGCAGAGATCAAGAAGTTCCCGATTCTGACTGCAGAAGAGGAATATATGCTCGCCAAGCGGTTCGAGGAGCATCAGGATCCGGAGGCGGCTGCCAAGCTGGTGACGTCGCATCTGCGCCTCGTCGCCAAAATCGCCATGGGCTATCGTGGCTATGGCCTGCCCGTCAGCGAGTTGATCGCGGAAGGCAATATCGGCCTGATGCAGGGCGTGAAGAAATTTGAGGCAGATCGCGGCTTCCGCGTCGCCACTTACGCCATGTGGTGGATCAAGGCGTCGATCCAGGAATTCATCCTGCGGTCGTGGAGCCTTGTGAAGCTTGGCACGACGGCGGCGCAAAAGAAGCTGTTCTTCAACCTGCGCCGGATGAAGAAAAACCTCGAAGCCTACGAGGATGGCGATCTTCGCCCGGAAGACGTGCGCAAAATCGCAACCGACCTTGGCGTGACGGAAGACGAAGTCATCAGCATGAACCGCCGGATGCTTGGCGGCGGCGATACCTCGCTCAACGTCTCGCTCAACGAAGATGGCGAAGGCCAGTGGCAGGACACGCTTGTCGACGGCGGTCCGTTGCAGGATGAGATCGTGGCCGACGCGGAAGAACGCATTCAGCGGCACGCCCTCCTCATCGAGGCGATGCAGAATCTGACCGATCGTGAAAAGCAGATCCTGACCGACCGCCGTCTGGTCGATGAACCCCGCACGCTGGAAGAATTGAGCCAGGAATTTGGCGTCTCCCGCGAACGCGTTCGGCAAATTGAGGTGCGCGCCTTTGAAAAGCTGCAAAAGGCGATGATGCGGATTGCGGGGGAACGGCACCTTCTGCCCGCAGCCGCCTGATTGAAACCAAGGCCCTGATTTAAAAAGTTAAGCGGGCGGGGATCATCACCGATCCCCGCCCGCTCTTTTTTCAACTGTAGACGAACTCTGCGCCATCAAGGTTGATCGCCGGGATCTCGTCCTTCTCGATCCAATAATCCTGATTGTGCCGCCACTCCGGCTTATCGCCACGGCGTGGCATTTTGTGGATGTCGCGCGCCAGATAACCGGGGTTGAAATTGTCTTCCTCAATCCACGGCAAGAGCGGCATATTGTGGTCTTCCGGTCGCAGTTGGACCTCGACACGCTTTGCGCCTTGCCCCGACATCTTGTTCAGCAGCTTCGTTACGAAATCGCCGAGGATGTCTACGCGCAGCGTCCAGCTGGCCCGGAAATAGCCGAACACCCAAAGCATGTTGGGCACGCCTGTAAACATCATGCCGCGATAGTTGACGGTTTCCGACCAATCGACAGACTTGCCATCAACCTCAAACGGAATGTCGCCGAGCACCGAGAGCTTAAAGCCCGTCGCCGCCATGATGATGTCGGCTTCCAGCTCTTCGCCGGATTTGAGCAAGATGCCCTTTTCGGTGAAGCGTTCGATATGGTCTGTGACCACACTGACCTGACCCTTGGCCGCCGCCTGGAAAATGTCACCATCCGGACAAAAGGCCAGACGCTGCTGCCAGGGGCGATATTTGGGCGTGAAGTGCGGTTCAAACGGGAAGTCTTCCCCGCCATACATACGGATCAGCGCGCGCAATTCCTCAACGACGGCATCCGGCTCCTCAAGGCAGCGCTTGGTGAGGACATCCTGATCGTAAAGGATCTGTTGGCGCACGACGCGGTGGATGGTCGGTTCATCAATTCCAATCTCACGCAGCCGGTCTGCCAATTCATTCTGGTTCGGGCTGCAAAAGAAATAGGTGGGGGAGCGCTGGAGCATCGTCACATGCGCGGCCTTGCCGGCCATCGCAGGGATCACGGTGGCGGCAGTTGCGCCGGAGCCGATGACGAGGACCTTCTTGCCCGTCACATCAATATCGGGTGACCATTTCATCGCATGGATGAAGAGCCCCTTATAGTCGGACATGCCCTGCCAGTCCGGAATGTAGGGGTCGTGATGGTTATAATAGCCTTGGCACATCCACAGGAAGTTGCAGGTAAAGCTGTGGGTTTTCCCGTCGGCCTTGCTGAGCGCTTCAACGGTCCACAGGTTGGTTGCGCGCGAAAAGCTGCAATGCGTGATGGTATGACCATAGCGGATGTGCGGGTTGAGATCGTTCTCCTCAATCACCTCGCCCATATATTTCAGGATCTCTTCGGCGGACGCGATTGGCGCGCCCACCCAAGGCTTAAACCGATAACCGAAAGTGTAGAGATCTGAGTCGGAGCGGACGCCGGGATATTTGTGCGTGTCCCACGTGCCGCCAAATGTATCCTTCGAGTCGAGAATCGCAAAGGTTTTGCCGGGGGACTGCTCCAGAAGATGGACGGCCGATCCGATGCCGGAAATGCCTGCACCCGCAATCAAAACGTCGAAATGCGTAACGTCATTCGTGCCTTCCGCTTCGCGCGGCCGTTCGACTGTGTCGAGCATCCTCTACCCTCTCTCACTGTTGTTTTTGTATTTTCAGATAAGATGATGACGGGCACATTGACTGAAATCAACCTTGTCACATGCACCAGTATCAACGGGTGAAAAGCTGTGCGGTCAGGCCATGTTGCGCTGCAAAAACTTCTGCTTGAATTCGCAGCCGCGTTGCGGGAGAGCGGCGCCAACATTGAAGCTTGAGTCGTTTGGAAAGGATTGCCGAAATGACCATCGATCCCGTCGTTATCGCCGCTTACGCCCGCACCCCAATGGGGGGTATGCAGGGTGCCTTGTCGTCCGTTCCCGCGACCAAGCTCGGCTCTATCGCCATCAAGGCCGCTGTCGAGCGCGCCGGCGTTTCATTGGACGCCATCGATCAGGTGATCATGGGCTGTGTGTTGCCCGGCGCATTGGGTCAGGCCCCGGCTCGGCAAGCCTCCATCGGCGCGGGCCTTCCGCTATCAACGGGTGCCACAACGATCAACAAGGTCTGCGGGTCCGGCATGAAGGCAACGATGATGGCTGCCGAAGCGATCATCGCGGGCACATCGGATATCGTCGTGGCGGGCGGCATGGAGAGCATGACCAATGCGCCCTATATGCTCACCAAGCACCGTTCCGGCGCGCGCCTCGGCCATGACAGCTTGAAGGACTCGATGTTCCTTGATGGGCTTGAAGACGCCTATGAGCCAGGCCGCGCCATGGGCAGCTTTGCTGAAGAAACCTGCACCGAATATCAGTTCACCCGCGAACAGCAGGACGAATATGCGCTGCGCTCGCTCTCTCGTGCCAAGGACGCCATCGCGTCCGGCGCGTTCACGCGTGAAATTGTGGCCGTCGAAGTTGCCGGCCGCAGCGGTGTCAGCGTGGTGGAAGTCGACGAACAGCCCGGCAATGCCAAGCCGGAGAAAATCCCGACCCTGAAGCCCGCTTTTGCCAAGGACGGCACGATCACCGCCGCCAACGCTTCCTCCATCTCAGACGGTGCCGCCGCCCTCGTTGTCACGAAGGAAAGCGTCGCCAAGGCGCAGGGCCTGCCCATTGCCGCGCGCATCATCGCTTGGGCAACCAACAGCCAGGAACCCGCCAAATTCACCTCGGCGCCCGTGCCTGCCATCCGCAAGGCACTGGAAAAGGCCGGTTGGTCAGTGGACGATGTCGACCTGTTCGAAATCAACGAAGCCTTTGCGATGGTCCCGATGATTGCGATGAAGGAACTGGGCATCCCTGTTGAAAAGCTCAACGTCAACGGCGGCGCGACGGCGCTTGGCCACCCCATCGGCGCGTCTGGCGCCCGCATCATTGCGACGCTGATCGCAGCCCTCCAGAACCGCGGCCTGAAGAAGGGCGTCGCCTCGCTCTGCATCGGGGGTGGTGAAGGCACCGCAATCGCTGTCGAACTGGTCTGAAACGCACTCGACATTGGCGGGCGCAGTTGGCAAGGCCCGCCGATGGCAGTGAAAGACTATTTCTTCTGTGGCATCGGCGGGTCCGGCATGATGCCACTCGCATTGATTGTCGCTGGGCAAGGCCACCGCGTCGCGGGGTCGGACCGTGCGCTCGACCAGGGCCGCACAGCGCCAAAGTTTGACTGGCTGCGCAGCAAGGGCATCGACCTTTTTTCGCAGGATGGCAGCGGCATCACGCGGGCCGAACAGATCGTTGTTGCGTCAGCAGCAGTCGAAGACACGGTACCTGACATCATCGCTGCCACCACCGTCGGCGCGCAGCGGATGCGCCGTGCGGACTTGCTTGCGGACCTGTTCAACGGGGCCAAGCAGGGCATCGCTGTAGGCGGCACCAGCGGCAAATCCACTGTCACCGGCATGATCGGCTGGATCTTCCATGCGCTGGACCGAGACCCGACCGTCATGAACGGGGCTGTGATGAAGAACTTCGCCACACCTGATGCGCCCTTCGCCAGCGCCCTCGTCGGGGCCGGAGACACCTTCATCAGCGAAGTCGATGAAAGTGATGGCTCTATCGCGCTCTACACGCCCGATATCGCTGTTCTGAACAACATCGCGCTCGACCATAAATCGATGGACGAACTGCGTGCCCTCTTTGGCGATTTCATCGTGAAGGCCGGTGTGGCCGTCCTCAATCTCGATAACAAAGAGGTCGCCCGTCTGCCGCGCGGCAATGCCGTCACCTACTCGCTGGGCGGAACCGCAGCGGACCTGTTGGCCAGCGACGTGACGGAACGCCCGGATGGCATCGACTTTCTTGTGAATGGCGTGCCTGTCTCGCTCAAAGTGCCCGGACGGCATAATGCGTCCAATGCTTTGGCAGCGCTGGCAGCCGCTACAGCCGCGGGAATTTCATTGGAAGACGCCGCCCGCGTTCTTGGCGACTTTACGGGGCTCAAGCGCCGCATGGACATTGTCGGCACGACCAATGGTGTGACGGTGATCGACGATTTCGGCCACAACCCTGACAAAATCTCTGCAACACTCAACACGTTGCACGCCTTTCCCGGACGGTTGCTCATCTTCTTCCAGCCACATGGTTATGGACCGCTCAAGCAGATGGGCCGCGAACTGACGACAAGCTTTGCCAATCTCATGTTGGAGGATGATGTCCTCATCCTGTGTGACCCTGTCTATTTCGGTGGAACAGTCGACCGCTCGGTCGGGAGTGAGACGATCGTCGACGGCGTGTCGGCCATGGGGAAACGCGCAGAGCATTTCGCCAGCCGGGAGGCCTGCGGTGACCGGCTGGCCGTTATTGCAAAGCCGGGCGATCGCATCATCGTGATGGGGGCGCGAGACGATACGCTTTCCGCCTTTGCCCAATCCATCGTCGATAGGCTGGACCGCTAGACCATGGCCGCACGCGTGCAACTTGTCGTCAATCCCGATGCGGGGGGCTATAGTGCCACCCGCATCCTGGACCTGCGTGAAGCCTTCCGTCGACAGGGCGCCCGCGTAACACTGGCGCATATCGGGCCGGGGCGTCAGCTGCGGATTGAGGATGACGCCGATCTTCTGGTCGTAGCCGGAGGCGACGGAACGTTGCGCCATGCCGCAATGGCGCTGCTCGCGAGCGGACGGGACCTGCCGGTCGCCTGCTTCCCGATGGGGACAGTCAATCTGCTGCACCTCGAAATTGGCGGCCCGACCAATCCCGACGACTTCGCTTATGCAGCGCTCAACCAGGTCAAGCCGCAACTCCATGTGCCAGCGACCATCAATGGCGAGATGTTCTTCGGCTGCGCCAGCGTCGGTCCGGATTCGCATGCCGTGGCGGGCGTCTCGCTCAAGCTGAAGGACCGGATCGGTCGTTACGCCTATGTCATTGCGATGCTAAGGTTTTTAGGTCGGTGGAAACGCCCGCAGCTGACGATCAAGGCAGACGGCAAATCCTATGCGTGCGAGGCCGTCTATATCGCCAAGGGCGTCTATTATGCCGGGCCCTATACCTTCGCACCTGAAGCCCGGCGGACGGGCGCCAAGCTCCATGTGCTGGCGCTCAAATCTGCGACCCGAAAGGATTTTTGGCGCTTCATCCGCGGCGTCATGGCCGGCCGGCCACTAGAGGACCGCGCCAACCTGATCCCTCTGACCTGCACCGAGCTGGAGATCACCAGCGAAGAGCCTTGGCCCATACAGGCCGATGGGGACGATTTGGGGACCTTACCCGTCAAGATCAGCATTTCGGACAAAAGGCTGCGGCTGCACTGATCCTCTCGCACTTGGTGGGCCTTGACGCAGGCGCCGCAATCGCGTCCATTGCAAACATATAAAAGATATCAGGGAGCGAACATTTCATGGCCAAGCGTCTGACGCTTTACATCGGCATTGCACTGGTGCTCGGCATCATTGTGGGCAGCATCGTCAACGCAACGGCATCGCCGGAAACGATTGAAAGCCTCGTCAAATATCTGGGCTTGGTGACCTTTGCCTTCCTCCGGCTCATCAAGATGATCATCGCCCCGCTGGTCTTCGGCACGCTGGTCGCCGGGATTTCGCACATGGGGGATACAGCGGCCCTTGGCCGCGTCGGGCTGCGCTCCATGCTCTGGTTTATCGGGGCGAGTCTTGTGTCGCTATCGCTCGGTCTCATTCTGGTGAACCTGTTCCAGCCGGGTGTCGGCATCGGGCTGGAGCTGCCGCCGGCAACCGCTGATGCAGGTGTCACGCAGGCGAGCTTTGATGCGAAGAAGTTTGTGGGTGACATCATCCCCATGTCCATCGTCGATGCGATGGCGACCAACACGATCCTCCAGATCGTCGTCTTCTCCGTCTTCTTCGGCGTTGCGATGACCGCCATTGGAGAGAAAGCAGCACCCCTGCAAAAAGGCATCGATGCGCTTGTCGACGTGATGCTGGTGCTGACCGGCTATGTAATGCGCTTTGCGCCGTTCGCTGTGTTCGCCGCCGTTTGCGCGGTCGTGTCG
>CAJBSR010000584.1 GCA_903958285.1 uncultured Sphingomonadales bacterium | reverse complement strand
TTCACATCGACACGTCAGGCGAAGATATGTCCAGCCTCTACCTCGCGGCTCTGGGCCAGCGCTTTAACGGCTAAGGTCGGGTGGAGGCGCTTCTTCCGGCGCTCGTCGCCTGTCTGCTTGCCGAACTGGCAGGGCGTGTTCAGCTGACCACCGAAAGCTATGCCGTCACGCGCCCGCCATGGGGCCTGTGCGCTGCGCTTCTCCTCTCCACAACGGTTAGCCTTGCCATAGGGGCAGCCGGTGGTGCCTGGATGGCCCGCCTCGTCACCTATGAGGCGCGCACGCTCCTTCTCGGCCTTGCCCTTTTGATGGCGGGGGCAACGATCCTTTTCCGAGCCAAGGCAGACAGAATCACCAACACGCCAAAGGGCGCGCCGCTCTGGCGCTATCTGGCGACGCAATTGGGAGACAATAGCCAGTTCATCGTCTTTGCCTTTGCAGCGCGCGGCAATGCCCCCGTGCTGGCGGCGCTGGGCGGGCTGGCAGGCGTGATGCTGGCGGCCAGCCTGCCGCTGTTGCTCGACAACGACTTCCGCCGCCTGCCGCTCGTCACGCTAAGGCGCGCATCCGGGATGCTTTTGGTGTTCACCGGCCTGTGGTCGGCACTCCATGCGCTCGAACTGATCTGAAGCATTAAACTGCGCGCCCTCCCCGTTCGTGTCGAGCGAAGTCGAGACACGTTGTACCGCACCCATGTCCCTCGACGTCGCTCGGGACAAACGGCGAAGGAGCCCATCAACAGCCAAAAACATCGAGAAAAGCGATCACTCAGACAAAGAGGCTTCGCAACACGAGGCGGGCCAACTGCGTTATACCTTCAACCATGCTCTGAAGGAGAACACCCCATGCCCAACCGTACCCATATCGACGCGCTCAACGCTGTTTTGGCGGACTATTTCGCGCTGTACATGAAGACCAAGAATTTCCACTGGCACGTCTCCGGCCCGCATTTCCGGGATTTTCACCTGATGCTGGACGAACAGGCCGCGGAGATTATTGCGACAACCGACCTCGTCGCCGAACGCGTGCGCAAGCAGGGCGCGGTGACGCTCCACAGCATCGGCGAAGTCAGCCGCCTGTCCCGCATCAAAGACAGCGACCAGACCGACCTTGATGCTACGGCGATGCTGAGCGAGTTGCAGGCCGACAATCTCTCGCTCGTTGAAAGCCTGAAGGAACTCAAGGACTTGGTCGATGAAGCCAAGGACAATGCAACATCTGGCATCGTGGACACGTGGACCGATGAAGCTGAAAGGCGCGCTTGGTTCTTGGGGGAGTCGGTGAAAAGGTAACACCCCGTTCTCTCAACGGGGGCATGCTATTGCGTGTCCCCACAGGCCCAAGCCACGGGCCGTGATGGCGGGATAGAGCGGATAGCGCGCATCACTTCTCTATCGTCAGGCGCGGAAAGTTCGGTTAGCTCGGATCCCAGATCAGCGAGGGACAGCCATGACCGCAGAAGACAGCCGCGATAGCCACGACGCGCTGGAGCATGACCGCCGCTTTCTCGGCCATCCGGTCGGGCTTGGGTATTTGGCCTTCACTGAGGCGTGGGAGCGATTTTCCTATTACGGGATGCAGACGCTGCTCGTCCTTTACATGACGAAGTACCTGCTGCTGCCGGGCAATGTGGAGAATGTCGCGCTCTTCAAGCAGTTCTCCGCGCTTTATGGCGGGATAGAGGGGCAGGCCCTCGCCTCGGCTATCTTCGGCACCTATGCGGCTTCGGTCTACCTGACGCCCATTCTCGGCGGGCTACTGGCAGACCGGGTGCTGGGCAAAAGGCGTACCGTGCTGATTGGCGCGGTCACCATGGCACTGGGCCATTTCCTGATGGCGTTTGAGGCGTCGTTCCTGTTCGCGTTGCTGTGCCTTGTGATCGGCAGCGGCCTGTTCAAGGGCAATATCGCGAGCCAGGTGGGTGCCCTCTACAAGCCGGACGACCTGCGCCGCGCCGATGCGTTCCAGATCTTCTACCTTGGCATTAATGCGGGCGTCATCGCCTCCCCGCTGATCGTGGGGACGCTGGGCGAGGTGTATGGCTGGCATTATGGCTTTGGCGCAGCGGGCGTCGGAATGCTCATCGCGCTCGTCGTTTATGTAGCCGGGCAGCAGCATTTGCCGAAGGAGCATTTTGAACCTCAAGGCGCGAAGTCCCAAGCGCCCAAAGAAAAGCTCCAGCGCGGCGACTGGATGGCGGTGGCAGCCCTTCTCACCCTGATTCCGGTGATGGCCGTGGCACTGTTGCCCAATCAGCAGATCTTCAACGCCTATCTGATTTGGGGCGATCAGCAGTTCGACCTTGTCTGGATGGGCCACAAACTGCCGACAACCTGGCTGGTGACGCTCGACGCCATCGTGAGCGTCTCCTTCCTTGCAGGCGTAGCGCTGTTCTACCGATGGTATGGCAGGCATCGGCGTGAACCCGATGAGATCACCAAAATCATCATCGGGGCGGGGTTTAGTGTGGCGGGGATGCTCTGCCTATACATGGCAGCCGCATCGCAGGGGCCAGGCGAGAAGATTGGCCTGTTTTGGCCAGTGATGTTCCACATCGTCAACAGCATCGGCTTTGCCCATATGCTGCCTGTCAGCCTCGCACTTTTCGCTAAGGTGGCGCCCAAGGCCATCAACTCGACCGTGATCGGCCTCTATTATCTCGCCTTCTTCCTGGGCAATTCCTTCGTCGGCTGGATCGGCGGGTTCTATGAAATCATGCCGACGACGAGCTTCTGGCTGCTCCACGCGGCTCTTGCAGGCGGGGCTGGTGCCTGCTTCGTGCTATTCAAGCTGGTGATGAACAAGCACCTGAAGACGGCGGTGGTGTGAGCCCAACGAAAAAGGGCGGCACCTTTCGGTACCGCCCTTCAACTTTAGGGGTTGGAACCAATTAGTCCGAAGACGAGAGGTTCACAGCCGAATTCTTGCCGCGGTTGTCGACTTCAATGTCGAACTTCACGCGGTCACCTTCGTTCAGCGAGCCCATGCCGGCGCGCTCAACGGCGGAGATGTGCACGAATGCGTCTGGCTGGCCATCATCACGCTGGATGAAGCCGAAGCCCTTCATGGAGTTGAAGAACTTGACGGTGCCCGTCGTGGTTTCACCGGTCAGCGTGCGCTGAACACGGGGGCCACGTTCCGGACGGTCGCCGAAGCCACCACGATCCTGACGGGGCGCCGGTGCACGGTCTTCAACCGGAAGCGGATCGCCATCGATGACGAGATCAGTTGCGGAAATCTTTCCGCCACGATCCACGAGCGTGTAGCCCAGCGGCTGACCTTCAGCGAGACCGGCAAGGCCTGCCTGCTCGACTGCGCTGATGTGGACGAACACGTCCTCACCACCACCATCTTGAACGATGAAGCCGAAGCCCTTTTGTCCGTTGAAGAACTTGACGACGCCTTTGCCTTCGCCAACGACCTGCGCTGGCATCTGCGGGCGCGGGCTGCCGCGGAAACCGCCGCCACCGCCACCGCCGCCGCCAAAGCGATCACCGCCACCGCCGAAACGATCGCCGCCGCCACCGCCGCCGCCGAAGCGATCACCGCCGCCGCCGAAACGGTTTCCGCCGCCACCGCCGAAGCGGTCACCGCCGCCGCCGCCGAAGCCGCCATCAAAACCACCACCGCTGTCGCCAAAGCTGTCACGCTTGTCGTAGCCACGCCCGCCGCGCTCACCGCGCCGACCTCTATCAAAACCCATCCGTCAAACTACTTTCTTCGTAATCGTTTTCGCCCGGAAATACTTAATCTGATCGCCGGACGATTGCGACATAGATTCGGCGTAATAGACACCACGCCTTTCCCCAACATAACCCAGAACGCAAAGTTCCGATAGCATTTTTGCGTATTGAGAAATCTGGGCTGTTCACATGTGCTTGCAGCCCGTTCCAAGCCGGTGCAAAGGGGCCTGCTTGATATCCGCTTGAACGTGTTAGTTTGCACGAGTGATTCCCCAACCGAAGTAGATGTCGGATGCGGACCGGGAGATTTTTTGAATGACTGTTTACCTGCACGAAGAAGACCTGCCCGAAGGCGTGCTGGGCGAAGGTCCGGTTGCAGTCGACACCGAAACCATGGGTCTGCACCCCGGGCGCGACCGGCTGTGCCTCGTGCAGATCTCAGACGGCAGCGGGGATGAGCATCTGGTTCGCTTTGCGGCCGGCACCAGCTACAACGCGCCCAACCTCAAAGCGGTGCTGTCAGACCCCAAACGCCTGAAATTGTACCATTTTGCGCGGTTCGACCTCGCCTCTATCATGGCGTATCTCAATGTCATGGCGGAACCCGTGTACTGCACCAAGATCGCATCGCGCCTCATCCGCACCTATACCGACCGGCATGGTTTGAAGGATTTGGTCCGCGAAACATTGGGTGTTGAACTGTCCAAACAGCAACAGTCTTCAGACTGGGGCGCCGACGCTTTGAGCGAGGCGCAGAAAGAATATGCCGCGTCTGACGTGCGATATTTGCACCGGGTGAGAGAAATATTGGACCCGCGTCTGGCGCGCGAAGGCCGCACTGAATTGGCGCAGGCCTGTTTCGATTTTCTGCCCCATCGGGCCCGGCTGGATCTTGCCGGATGGCCTGAGGTCGACATCTTCGCCCATGTCTGATCTCGCCCTGCAGGAACGCTCCGCGCGCCAAATTTGGGCGCGGCCAAACGGTAAGCACGACCGTTTGATGAAGCTTTTGCGAATCGGTCT
>CAJBSR010000583.1 GCA_903958285.1 uncultured Sphingomonadales bacterium | reverse complement strand
ATGTCGGTCCAGATGAAACGGATTTCGGACGGCGCGGTGGTCTGGGAAGGGCGGGCGCAGACCGAAGCCCCGGCCAATGCACCGGCGGCGCAACCTGGGCTTGCCGCAGATAAGCTGTCGCGCGCCTTGTTTCAGGACTTTCCGGGCGAATCGGGACGCACTATCACGGTCCCATGACATCACTCAGCATCACGTCCGGCTTTGACAGCGGCAACATCATCGTCACCTCAATTGAGGGGGACGCGGCAACCCTTGAGATCCGAAAGGATGCGCTCTCCGATTTCTACCAATGGTTCCACTTTCGCGTGGCCGGCGCCAAGGGACGCCCGATCACGCTGAAGATCACCAATTGCGGGGGTTCCGCCTATCCCGGTGGCTGGGCCAACTATCAGGCGCGCTATTCGGTTGACCGTGAGGATTGGCTCTGTGCGGACACCAGCTATGCCGACGGGGTCCTGACGATCACCCACACGCCGGAGGCCGATGCCGTCTGGTTTGCTTATTTCGCCCCTTATTCGATGGAACGGCATCATGATCTGGTCCAGCGGACAGCCGCAGCGCCGGGGGTGTCGCTGATCCAACTGGGCCAGACGCTTGATGGTCAACCGATGGACCTGCTGCGTATGGGCACCGGTGCCACGCAGGTGTGGCTCTATGCGCGCCAGCATCCGGGCGAATCGATGGCGGAGTGGTGGATGGAAGGCGCGCTGGAGTGTCTGACCGATGAGATTGATCCAGTCGCCAGAACCTTGCGGGAAAAATGCACGCTCCACATCGTGCCCAATATGAACCCCGATGGCTCTGCGCGGGGGCATCTGCGCACCAATGCAGCGGGCGTGAACCTCAACCGCGAATGGGCGACGCCAAGCGCCGAGCGGTCCCCCGAAGTGCTCTGTGTCCGGGATGAGATGGACCGCACCGGCGTCCACTGGGCGATGGACGTACACGGCGATGAAGCCATCCCCGCCAATTTCATTGCGGGCTTTGAAGGCATCCCCAATTGGACCGACGATCAGGGCGAGCGCTATTATGCCTATCGCGAGGCGCTGGCCGCACAAACGCCCGATTTCCAGACCAAGCTTGGCTATCCCAAATCCGCACCGGGCAAGGCCAATCTGACGATGTCGACCAACCAGCTCGCGAACCGCTTCGCGCATCTGGGCTGCGTGTCGATGACGCTGGAGATGCCGTTCAAGGACCATGATTTGAATGCGGATCCACAGCGGGCCTGGTCCCCGGAACGGTGCCGTCAGCTCGGGCGGGATTGTCTGGCTGTGCTGGCCCGCTCTGTCTGATGCGGATCATCGTCGATGATCTGAAGGGGCCGGAGATTGCGGCGCTCCTCCAGGCACATCTCGACGCCATGCATGAACACTCCCCGCCGGAAAGCGTCCATGCGCTTGATCTGGATAAGCTGCGCCAGCCCGACATCACCTTCTGGACGGCGTGGGATGGCGCTGCGCTCATGGGGTGCGGTGCGCTCAAGCAACTGGATGCGCGCCATGGTGAGATCAAATCCATGCGCACCGATGCCCGCCATTTGCGAAAAGGCGTGGCAGCAGCGATCCTCGAGACCATCCTCACGACGGCGCGACATCGGGGTTATGAACGGCTGAGTCTGGAAACCGGCAGCAACGCACCCTTCTGGCCTGCGCACCGGCTGTATCAGCGTTACGGCTTTTCAGACTGCGGTCCCTTTGCGGATTACGAATTTGATCCGTTCAGCCGCTACATGACAATTGATCTGACGTAGGGCCCAGTCTCAAAAGCAATGACCCCCGCTCCGGGGGCGTGGAGCGGGGGTCTCGTTAGCGTTCGTCACGCTGACTTTTGCGGTTTCGATATGACGAGCAACAGGGGGGAATCTCGTCAGGTCTTCCGCGAAAGCCATGTAAAATTAGGCCATTTTTCCTGTCGCCAAGATGAATGGATTGTCAGCCACGGGGCCCTTTTGGCCGTGGGTCGCTCCAAAGGAACGTTTTATCTGATATTGGCCCGTTAAATCTTTGGTTTGAGAGACGAACCGTTGTCCGATTGTTCTGGGAATCGATGGAAACCCATCCTTCCAGCATCAAACCGGCTGGCGCCGAGTCGTTTTTGCTGAATGCCAATGTGATGACGCCATATTCCGGATGCTTCTTGTCGCGTGCCTCAACCAGCGTGATCTTCGGATTGGCCGAGGGCACCAGTTTGGCGATGCCGCGCAAGTCCTTATTCGGGTTTAGCAGGACGCCAAGCGGCGTGTTTCCGATGGGCCAGCTTTGCACCTGACGGACCGAATAATCGATGAAAGTCAGCGTCTTGCCGTTGCCGACGATCAGGATGGGCACACCCTTTTGATACTGAAAGCGGATTTTCCCAGGACGCTTTAGGCTAAGCGCGCCGGTGACGGTCTTTCCGGATCTGTCGGTCTGCGAGAAATTGGCGGTCATCGTTGTGACGGCCTTCAGATGGCTCGACACAGCGCCCAGAGCATCTGCCTGTGCCCCAGCCTGCGTTGGGGCCACGGCCAGTGCGATGGTCGCAAGCGGAACGAACACGGATCTCATCAAATTCTCCAAAGCTGCAATGGGCCCACTGGGCGACGCGGATTGAACCGTGCCTGAACTTCTTTGCGGTGGGGACGTCAGATGGCGTGGCCGTCCGGGTCGATCAGCACTTCGCGGCGGCCGACATGGTCCGGGCGGCTGACCTTGCCTTCCAGCTCCATGCGTTCGATGAGGCGGGCAGCTGAGTTATAGCCGATGCGCAACTGGCGCTGGATGTAGCTGGTTGAGGCCTTCTGGCTTTCCGCCACGACCTGCAGCGCCTTGCGGTACATCTGGTCTTCGGCGGAATCTTCGCCTGTTGGCGCACCATCCAGATCCCAGCTGCCTTCTTCGGGCTCTTCGGTGACGGCCTGAATATATTCGGGATGCCCCTGTCCGCGCCAATGGTCGGCGACCGCGCGGACTTCTTCATCCGACACAAACGGGCCGTGCACACGGGCAATCTGCTTGCCGCCGGGCATGTAGAGCATGTCGCCCTTGCCAAGCAGCTGTTCCGCGCCCTGTTCGCCAAGGATGGTGCGGGAATCGATCTTGGAGGTGACGGCAAAGCTGATGCGTGTCGGCAGGTTTGCTTTGATGACGCCGGTGATAACGTCGACCGAGGGACGCTGCGTTGCCATGATGAGGTGGATGCCCGCCGCCCGCGCCTTTTGCGCGAGACGCTGGATGAGGAATTCGACTTCCTTGCCCGCGGTCATCATCAGGTCGGCCAGTTCGTCGACGATAACGACAATCTGCGGCAGCGGCTGATAATCCAGCTGCTCTTCCTCATAGATCGGGTTGCCGGTTGCAGAATCATAGCCCGTCTGAACACGGCGACCGAGGAAGGCGCCCTTCTGATTGGCGGAACGGACCTTTTCGTTGAAGCTCGCCAGACTGCGGACGCCGACAGAGGCCATCATCCGGTAGCGGTCTTCCATCTGCTCCACCGCCCATTTGAGCGCGCGGATCGCCTTGGCCGGTTCAGTCACAACCGGCGACAGCAGATGCGGGATGTCATCATAGATGCTGAGTTCAAGCATCTTGGGATCGATCATGATCATCCGGCACTGGTCCGGTGTGAGGCGGTAAAGCAGCGATACGATCATCGCGTTGAGGCCGACGGACTTACCTGAGCCGGTGGTGCCCGCGACGAGGAGATGCGGCATGGGCGCGAGATCGGCAATGACCGGCTCGCCCGCGATATTCTTGCCGAGGACGATCGGCAGCTGGCCGGCCTGTTCCCCAAAGCTATGGCTGGCGATCAGTTCATGCAGGACAACGCTTTCGCGCTTCTGGTTGGGCAGTTCGATGCCAATCACCGTCCGTCCGGGGATGGTCGCGACGCGGGCGGAGAGCGCAGACATGTTGCGCGCGATGTCGTCCGCCAGCTGGATAACGCGGCTGGCCTTGATGCCGGAGGCAGGCTCAAGTTCGTACATGGTCACGACAGGGCCGGGGCGGACTTCCACAATCTGGCCCTTGACGTGAAAATCATCGAGCACCGTTTCCAGCAGCCGCGCATTGCGTTCCAACGCAACCTTGTCGATCGGGTTGGCCGCAGATTCCGGCGCGGGGCTCAGGAGGTCGAGCGAAGGCAGGACATAGCGGTCCCCCAGCGGCAGCGCAGCCTGCCCGCTCTTTTCAGCCTTGGGTTTGGCGGGGGCTGGCTTGTCCTGAATGACCGTCTTTGGTCGGCCTTCGTCGATAATCGGCGCGGCGCGCGGTTCAGAGATGGTGGGCGCCGCGGGCTTGAGCCGCGACGGCATCACATCATCTTCTTCATCAAACGGGGCGGGCAGGGCGCGGGCGGCGTCGTCCTTTTCGCGACGACGCAAAAGCCAGGCCCGCTCATCTTCATCCAGACCGAGGCTCTTTGCCCAGATGATGATGCCAATGATCGCGAAAACAGCGCCGAGGCTCCATCTGACCCAGACCATCCAGTCAGCAGGCGGGGCAAAGGACATCAACCACTGGATAAGGCCGCCCGTCGTCATGCCGATCGTGCCGCCAAGACCACCGGGCAGGCTTTCAAAGGCTCCGGGGCGGAATAGGGCGAGGCCGGTATCCACCAGCGCCACGCCGGCCAGAATGCCGAGCGCCCGCCGCTTCCAGCCGAGGACCGACACCTTGGCCCACAGCCTGCGCGCGTGGAGCAGCATGAGCGGCACGAACAGGCCGACGGCAGGCCCCATCAGCCATAGTAGGAAGTCGGAGGTCCAAGCCCCCGGCAGTCCGAGCAGATTGTTGACCGGACCACCAGCCGCTGTGTTCATCGAAGGATCGCTGGGCCGGTAGCTGGCGAGCGCAAGCACAAGGATCAGCGCGCTCAGCGCAAGCGCCACAGCACCGATCAGCGCGCCGCTGCGGAGTGCCCCACGTTTAACCGATTCACGCCATTCCGGTGCCCGGGATGCCATGCCGCGCCTCCTCTGCTGCGTGCGCATAATGTTCCGGTTGCACTCATGCGCCAGCCGCTGACTCGCCGTCAAGAGTCGCGCTGAAATGCTTGAGTCTCGGGCGGGTTCGGACGTATGGCGTTGGCCCATGGACTCACACGATATTATCATCCTCGGCGGCGGCTTGATCGGCCAGACAATGGCGCTGGCGCTCGACCTTCATGGGATCTCATCTGTCGTGATCGATCCAGTCGATCCCGCCGGCACGCTGACGACCGAGTTTGATGGCCGTGTCGCGGCGATTTCATCCAGCAGCTGGAAGATGTTCGATGCCCTCGGCATTGGCCCCAAGATGCGGGTGGAGGCCCGGCCGATCCACCGGATTGAGGTGCGCGATGGCGCGGATGGCCGTCCGCTCGATTTTGAAGCTGATGACACAGACAATCCGCTTGGCCTCATGCTCGAAAACCGCGTGCTGCGCCGCGAACTCTGGGCGATGCTTCAGGACGCAAAGAATGTGACGCGCAAATTTGGTGTCACGGCCGATCGTTTGGATCGCGGCGATCACCGGGTGGAGGCCCGCCTGTCGGACGGCTCGACGGTGACCGCACCTTTGCTGCTGGTTTGCGAAGGGCGTTACAGCTCCACGCGCGAGGCCGTCGGCATCAATGTCGCGGCGTGGGACTATGCCTCGAAGAGCATTGTGACCGCGCTCGACCATGCGATCCCGCACAATGATACCGCGCACCAGATTTTCTATCCCGGCGGGCCGGTCGCGCTGTTGCCGATGAACCCCGGCACGCGGTCCGCACTGGTCTGGTCACTACCGGACGATCAGGCAAAGGCCTTTATGAAAGTGGGGGATCGCGCGTTCCTTGCCGAAGTGTCGCGTGTGACCGCGAACATCTTGGGCGATCTGCGCTTTGCCGCCCCGCGCGCGCTCTATCCGCTCCATTTCCGGCACACGGCGAAGATGACGGAACATCGCCTCGCGCTGGTGGGCGACGCGGGGCACGGTATCCACCCCATTGCCGGGCAGGGGTTCAACCTTGGGCTGCGCGACGTGGCGGTGATGGCCGAAGTGCTGGTGGACGGCGCACGGCTTGGGCTTGATTTCGGCGATGCCCAGCTCCTCGCCCGTTATCAGCGCTGGCGGGCAGGGGACGTGATGGCCGTGACCGTTGCGTGTGACAGTCTGGTGCGGCTGTTCGGTCTGCCGGGCAAGACAGCACGCGCGGCGCGCCGCTTTGGCCTCAGTGCGGTCCAGAGTGCCAAGCCGCTCAAGGATCTGTTCATGGCTGAGGCACGGGGCGAAAGCGGGAACTTGCCGATGATGCTGCAGGGTGAACTGGTTTAGGATTGTCCTTCCCCGCTACGACTGAGGCGGACGTTGTCCGCCTAGGCTCGCTCCCCTCCCGCATGCGGGAGGGGCCGGGGGAGGGCCAGTGATGGTATCGACCCAACCCCGCTTATCCTGAGCTTGTCGAAGGATCGTTCTTTTCTTTTTGCGCTTGGTGATCAGCAAGGACGGCCCTTCGACTAGCTCAGGGCGAGCGGGATAGGAGGGTTAAATCAACCCCGCCTTCCGGTACGCCGCCGCCGTCTCTGCCAAGCCGACCGTCGTCTCAATCTGCGGCACCCAAAGCCCGGCATCCGGTCGCTTCGCCGGATCAATCCGCCAATCGGGATGGCAGAAGTAATTGACGCGGTCAGCGGTCAGTTTGGCTTTTTCACCGCGCAGCAGACGGTCGTAGAGGGAACCGATCTTCAAGATGGCCAAGACCGGCGTGAT
>CAJBSR010000582.1 GCA_903958285.1 uncultured Sphingomonadales bacterium | reverse complement strand
CCATTGGGATGCTGCCGTCCGCCTCGCTTGATGAGGGCAAAAAGGGTTTGTATGAGCCTATTCACGGCTCTGCGCCTGACATCGCAGGGCAGGGCAAGGCGAACCCCCTTGCGACCATGTTGTCGGCGGCCATGATGCTGCGGTATTCCCTGGACCTCCCTGAACATGCTGACAAAATTGAGGCTGCTGTTGCGGCTGCGCTCGCCAGTGGTGCGCGGTCTCCAGATCTGGGCGGCCAGCTGACCACGAAAGAGATGGGAGACGCTGTTCTCGCCAGCCTCTAAAATAGGTTATTAGTTCAGAGATTTATAATTTGTTCCATTTTGAGACACTATTTCTGATTGATAATGGCTTCTTCTGCGTGCTATTTCCTCCCTGTCAAAGTTGTAAGTTAGCCTATCTTGGGGTGGCGAAGCGCAGAAGGTATTGTTGGCCGTTGTCGCGATGATGACGTCTGTTCTTCATCGAGCGCAGTTCTTGTTTGGTTGATGTTAATCCGGCTGTGGCAGGCACCATAGATGCATTGCTCTGCGCTTGACAATCGATTGCAGAGAAGGGCAAAGACTTGCCACTTCCTGCCGATTTGGCAGACCAATGCTTTGAACCCCTTGCACAGGCGACGCCCTTGTTTGCTTTAAACGACCTTCGAGCGGCGGCAGCGCGCATCTACAAGGATATGCCGCCGTCGCCACAATATGCTTGGCCCCTGCTGGCTGAGCGGACGGGCTGCGAGGTTTGGGTCAAGCATGAAAACCACACGCCGACAGGCGCCTTCAAGGCGCGTGGGGCGATCACCTTCATCGACTGGCTGCGGGCGGAGCATCCCCATGTCAAAGGCATTATAACGGCGACCCGCGGCAATCATGGCCAAGCGCAGGTTCGAGCAGCGGTGAAGGCAGGTTTGACCGCCACAATCGTCGTTCCACATGGCAATGCGCGTGAGAAGAACGCAGCAATGCGCGCCTTTGGCGCAGAGCTGATCGAACATGGTGATGACTTTGACAGCGCAAAAGCGGAGGCCGTTGCCCGTGCGGCGCAATATGGCCTGTTCATGGTGCCCTCTTATCATGAAGAACTGGTCCGGGGCGTTGCGTCTTATGGACTAGAGCTGTTTGACGCGGTGCCAGACCTCGACACGGTCTATGTGCCGGTCGGTTGCGGATCAGGCCTTTGCGGGACGATCGCCGCGCGTGATGCGTTGGGGTTGAAGACCAAAATCGTCGGCGTTGTCTCGGCGCATGTCGATGCGGCCAAGTTGTCCTTTGAAGCCGGGCGCCTCATCGCAAGCCCGACCGCCCATACCTTCGCGGATGGTGTGGCCGTCTGCACCCCGGTCCAGGCCGCACTCGACTATTTTGGTAAAGGCGCGGACCGCTTTGTTGCCGTGACCGATGATGAGGTTGCAGAGGCCATTCGCGCCTATTGGCAAGACACGCACAACCTTGCCGAAGGCGCCGGCGCCGTCGCTCTTGCCGCCCTGATGCAAGAGAAAGACGCCATGCAGGGCAAACGCGTTGCCGTCATTCTTTCGGGTGGAAACATGGACCAAAGCCAAGTTGCCGTCGTTCTGTCGGGTCAAACCCCATTGACCTGAACGCCAGACGCTAGGAAGAGGCTGGCATGAAGAAGGATACCGGACAGAATCGCGCTATTACGTCCAAGTGGCGCACCGCAACGCAGGCCGTTCGCGGAGGGACCTGGCGGTCCGAACATGGTGAGACGTCTGAGGCTTTGTTCCTGACGTCCGGCTATACTTATGACGACGCCGAAACGGTCGCTGCGCGCTTCGCGGGTGAACCGGGGATGACCTATTCCCGCCTACAGAACCCGACCGTCGAAATGCTGGAAGAGCGGATCGCGCTTCTGGAAGGTGCGGACGCGGTGCGCTGTCAGGCGACAGGCATGGCCGCCATGACGGCGGCTCTTTTGTGCCAGTTGGAACAAGGTGACCATGTCGTTGCGGCCCGTGCCGCTTTTGGCTCTTGCCGTTGGCTGACGGACAGCCTTCTGCCGAAGTTCGGCATCACCACGACCACGATCGACAGTCGGGACAACGACCAGTGGAAGGCGGCGATCCAGCCGAACACAAAGGTCTTTTTCTTCGAAACACCTGCCAATCCGACGATGGATATTGTGGATATGACCTATGTCTGCGGCCTTGCGCGCGAACATGGGATCACGACCGTTGTGGATAATGCGTTTGCGACATCTGCATTGCAGCGGCCGTTGG
>CAJBSR010000581.1 GCA_903958285.1 uncultured Sphingomonadales bacterium | reverse complement strand
CGCTATGAGGAACCGCTGACAGCAGCACCGCCCCCGCCCGCAGGCCCCAACTCGTCCGACCGTGCCCATCGGCCAGATGCAGCGCGAAACTCTCCTCCGTGAGCCGCAGCCATTTCTTGCGCAGGGCAGCCCAGTCGCTGCGGGTGGGGTGGGAGACGGCCATGGCATCGAAATAGACGAGGGTGAACCCGGCGCGGACGGCGCGTTGGCACCAGTCTTTGTCTTCGGACAGGCCGACGCGGAAATCCCCCACCGCCTTAAACACCCGCCGCGTGGTGGCGAGGTTTGCGGTCACGGCAAAGCCCTGTTTTTCGATATAGTCCTTCTGGCGGAAGGCGAAGACCGTCTCAAACGCTTGCGCGCCGGTGCGCGGGCCGCTGCCTTCGTCAAAGGTATCGACGCGGCCCGAAACGACATCGCCCTTAGGAAGTGCGGCGAGTGACTGGGCGACCCAATCGGGCGTGGGCACGCAATCGGCGTCGATGAAGAGCAGCGTCTCCGCCGTCGTTTCCCGCACGCCCCGGTTGCGCGCGGCGGCGGCACCTTTTTCCGGCTCGGTCACAAAGCGCGCCCAGGGGTGGGTGGCCTTCATCGCGGTAAAATCCAGCCCGCTGTCATTGTCGACGACGACCACGTCAATCCCGCCCACCTGCGGGGCAAGGCCCGTCAGGCACCGGTCCAGCCGCTCCATATCGCGGTAATGCGGGATGATGATGCTGGCCGTCATGCTCAATGAGGCAGGTCGGACGGCTCAAAGACCTGCGCGCGGCTGCCGACGACCTTTGCCGGAGACCCCACAGCGAGCGCAAAGGCGGGGATATCCCCCTTCACCACGCTGCCTGCGCCAATGACCGCGCCGTCGCCGATGCGGGTGCCGGGCAGGATGACCGCGCGCACGCCGATCCACACATCGCGCCCGATGATGATGTCCGCCTCGTCCATCAGCTGCTTGGTCACGGGCGTCCCGTCATTGTAGCGATAGGTTGCGGCCGTCACCATCACCTCCGGGCCGAACAGCACGTCGTCGCCGATGATGATGCGGCCGGTGGATGGACCCGCCCAGATGTGGCAGCGCGAGCCGATACGGACGCGATCCCCAATGGTGATGCGATCCGGGTCCGCAAAAACGGCATCAGGGCTGATCGCCAGATCGCGGCCCTTGGTCACGCGGCGCAGCGGCTGAACGTGCGAATAATTCCAGTAATTCAGCATCTTGATGCCGTGCAGATAGATGCGCGGATCAAGGAAAGACGCGATGAGCCGCAGCGCCTTGCTCGCTTTGGAAAGCTGGTTCTTGCGGACCGCCACGCGTCACGCCCCTTGTTACGTCAACTTCGACGCACAAAGACCGACCGTGGGGGGGAGCTCAAGTTAATTCGGCGTCATTCTCAGCTGCGTCTTCCGCATCGGCCCGGCCCTTGAAGCCCGAGGCGATGACGTACCATTCGGACGAATCCTTGCGGCTGGCAGGCGGCTTGGCATGTTTCACGGCGGTAAAGTTGCGCTTGAGTTCGGCGACCAGATCATTGTCCGCGCCGCCTGCCAGAACCTTGGCGACGAAGACGCCGCCGGGGCGCAAAATCTCACAGGCGAAATACATGCCGGCCTCTACCAGAGCCATGGTCCGAAGATGGTCGGTCTGCGGATGGCCCACAGTGTTCGCCGCCATATCGGACAGGACGATATCGGCAGGTCCCCCCAATGCTTCGGTCAGCCAAGCGGGTGCTGCATCATCCATGAAATCCATCTGCGTGATGACGACACCTTCAATTGGATCTACCGGCAAAAGGTCGATGCCGACGACATGCGCCTTGGGGCAGGTGCGCCGCACGACCTGAGACCAACCACCTGGCGCAATGCCAAGGTCAACGACGCGCTTGACGCCTTTCAGAAACCCGAAGCGTTCGTTGAGTTCGATCAGCTTATAGGCCGCGCGGCTGCGATAGCCTTCGGCCCGCGCCTTCTTCACATAAGGGTCGTTCAACTGGCGTTCGAGCCAGCGGGTGGAGCCGACCTTGCGCCCCTTGGCGGTCTTGACGCGTGTCCTGCCGCCGGAACTGGTGCTCATTTTCTTTCCCCTGCGGTCATCAACTGACGCAAAATGCCTTCACGGATGCCGCGGTCTGCAACGCCCACAAAGGGCGCGGGCCAGGCATCAAAAATCGTCTCAAGAATGGCGCACCCGGCCACGACCAGATCGGCGCGCTCCGGCCCGATACAGGGCAGCTTGGCCCGCTCTGTCACCGATTGTTCGGCCAGCTGGCGGCAGATGTCACGCATGGCGGGCACCTCCACGCGCAGGCCGTCGATCAGCTTGCGCTCATAATGGGTGAGGCCGAGGAACACGCTGGCAAGTGTTGTGACTGTGCCGCTCGTGCCGAGCAGGCGGGGTGCCTCTGCGGCGGCGTCGGCCAGACGATCAGTAAAGGCCCCCATGGCCTCGCGCACCTTGGCGCACATCATTTCATAGGCAGCGGCGCGGGCGGTGGCATCATGGCTGTCATGCGGCACGCTTTCGCTCAGGGAGACGACCCCCCAAGGCAGGCTGCACCAGTCCAGCGTGCGGGGGTGGGGGCCGCTGGTATCAACGAGCACCAGCTCGGTCGATCCGCCGCCAATGTCGAAGATGAGCGCGGCGCCCTCACCGTCTTCCAGCAGAATGTGGCAGCCGAGCACGGCCAACCGCGCCTCTTCCTGCGGGGCGATGATATCCAGCTTGATGCCCGTTTCGCGGTAGACACGATCCACAAAGGTTTGCCCGTTCGTCGCCCGCCGGCACGCTTCGGTTGCCACAGAGCGCGCCATGAAGACGTTGCGTTTGACGAGCTTGTCCGCACAGACCGACAAAGCCGATAGCGCCCGATCCATCGCGGCCTGGCTGATCGCGCCATTGGCCGCCAGCCCTTCGCCCAGCCGAACGATTCGCGAAAAGGCATCAACCACGGTGAAGCGGGCGCCCTCTGGCCGCGCGATCAGCAGGCGGCAATTATTGGTACCAAGGTCGAGCGCGGCATAGTTACGGCGGGGCGGCGCGCGGTCACGCGGCGCAGTCTTCACCGCTTGGGATATCGCCGCCTTACCCGTCCCCACATGATGTCGACGGGGTGGCGGCATGTGGGTGGGCTGGTCCACCATTGGCCGCAAACTCTTTTATACTTCCGTCCGGGAAATGCCCGGCGGTACTTGAGGCCAAGCCTAAGGGCAGACGAGGCTTGCCGCAAGCTTTGCGACCTAAGTTGCGCACCCGTTGACAGAATCAGGTCAAAAACCTATCTGCCCGCCCTCACTGGTGCCCCGTCGTCTAACGGTAAGACTACGGACTCTGACTCCGTCTATTGAGGTTCGAATCCTCACGGGGCATCCAATTTCCGCAAATCACATATAAAGTTGAGGCCTGACACTTGGTCGCCCGACCCAGTTTGCCGCGTCAGCCGCGCTGTTTGGACAGCCCGACGCGCAGCCACAGCAGCAAGGCGATGATCACGGCTTCGACGATGATCGGCTGGATCACGGCGTTGCCGCCGCCGTCGATGATGAGGCCGACGAAGCGGCCGGAAATGGCGACACAGACAAAGACGAGCGCTGCGTTGACCCAGTGGATGCTGCTCCGGATGACAGCGATCAGCAGGCAGATGCCCATGCCGCCGAAGAGACCCGCAATATCGGCGCGGACCGTTGCCCGGCCGACAAGGCCGCCGCCCAGATCGGTCGTGGCGATGCCAAGGGCCGGCATGACCTGTTCCACACCGAGCCAAAGCCCAAGTGCGAGAACAAGCGAGCCAAGTGCGCCGATGCCGATGAGAATGCGTGGAATGATGACCATGTTGAGACCCCTCCTCTTGTTTTGATCATGGTCCGGTCTGCCACAGGCCGCGTGATTGTCAAACTTGGCAGGGGCGCCAGTCCGTCCCTTTGCGGTGGCAAGCGAAGCGGGAATCGCCTAGACTGGTTTCTTATGACACGCCGACAGACACGCAGATTGGATTGGGGCTTCCCCCGCTGGCGCGGCTATGGCGCGGAAAGCGAAGCGGTGAAGGTGCGGCTGTGTGATCGGCATGGCTGCGACTTGCCGGGCGACCGGCCTGCGCCAAAATCGCCCAATAGCCCCGAAAAATGGTGGTTCTGCGAGACGCATGCAGGCGAGTACAACAAGAATTGGGATTACTTCGCCGGGCTGACCGCTGAAGAAGCCGCCGAGCGTGAGGCCAATGAACGGCGCGATGCCTCGGGCTATCAGGACCCGAAACATTATGGCTGGGCGGGCCCCGGCGATGGCTCCCGCAGCCGTGATGAACTGCGCGCGCTCGATGCGTTGGGGCTAGAGGTTGATGCCGAGTTTGACGCTGTGCGTGTGGCTTGGCGCAAGCTCGCCAAGGAAAACCATCCCGATGTGAAGCCCGGTGATGCGGACGCCGCTGAGCGCTTCCGCCAGATCCAGGCCGCCTACGACGTGCTGCGCGCCGCTGAGGAGCGCCGTCTGGCGCTCTGATTATTCTTCAAGGCTGTCGGGCACAGGGTCCTTGCCGGAGATTTCGCGGGCGAGGCGTTCACATTCACGGAAGTCGGGCAGGCCGGAAATTTCGAGGACACCGCCTGCAATCGGCTCCCGCACGATGGGGGCGGTGAGCTCCTTGCCATTGAGCAAAATGGGCAGCGGCTGGCCCGTCATGGACGAGGTGAGTTGATGTAGGCGGGAGGCCGCCGTTTCGGCCAGTGTGATCATGAGCACCGGCATGCCGTCTACCGACGCCACAGCGCGGGCATCAAGGATCTCCGCTTCGGCAAAGCGTTCCGGCCCGATGCGGAAATCGCGCGCCGCAAAAGCGGGGGAGGCAACCATCAGCGCGGCGAGAAACATCAGCAATCTGGTCATGCGCAGTGCCCCCAATTCAATCCACCCATCGTCCGCTTGGACAGAAGGGCTGTCAACCCGCGACGCGTGCCGCGGTTTCGCGGATTAGCGCGATCATATTGGGGATGCCCTGTGTCCGGTTGGACGATAGTTGGTTCTTGAGATCAAACGGGGCGAGCGCGCCTTCAATGTCGGTCGCCAGAATGTCGGCGGCAGGCGCGTCCTGCACGGTTTTCAGCACCAGTGCGATGATGCCCTTGGTAATGGCGGCATTGCTGTCCGCCAGAAAATGGAGGTGCCCCCCATCTTGAGCCGCAGGGTAGACCCAGACGCTGGCGGAACAGCCGCGCACAAGTGTCGCATCGGTTTTGAGCGCATCGGGCATGGGTTCAAGTTCGCGTCCCAGATCGATCAAAAGGCGATAGCGGTCGTCGCCGTCGAGGAACTCATATTCCTCCTGAATATCTTTAAGGCTGGTCATGATTTTCTCTAGTGCGCGGTTTCGACGAGGATCTTGTCGATCTTGCGACCGTCCATATCGATGATTTCAAAGCGGTAGCCTTGGTCGATGAAGGATTCCCCGGTGGTCGGGATGCGCTTCATGCGGTCAAGAACGAAGCCGGCGACGGTTGCATAGTCGCGGTCTTCTTCAAGGCTGATGCCAATGCGTTCAGACAGGCCATCGGCGGTGGCCCAGCCTGAGACGAGCAGGCTGCCATCTTCGCGTTCAAAGATCGCCGGTTCCTCGCCGTCATCCTGATCGGACACGAAGTCCCCTGCAATCGCCGAGAGGAGGTCGGCCGGCGTGACGATCCCTTCGAAATGCCCATATTCGTCATGGACGAGGGCAACGGGCACATCGGCATCGCGCAGCACTTCCAGAACGTCCATCGCGTCGACCTGATCGGGGATGATCGGCGCGCGCTTCATGAGCGCTTTTAGGTCGAGTTTCTTGCCGGTGAGCTCGGCAGCCAGCAGATCGCGCGCGGAGACGACCCCCACAATTTCATCGACCGAGCCGCGCGCAATGAGCAGGCGACTGTGCGGAGAGGCGAGGACGGCCTGATGGATCGTCTTTGCGTCCGCCTTTTCATCGAGCCAGTCGATTTCGGTGCGCGGCGTCATCACTTCGCGCACGGGCCGGTCGGCCAAACGCACGACGCCCGATATGATGGCGCGCTCGCTCTCTTCGATCACGCCGGATTTGGAGGCTTCCGCGACAATCAGGTGCAGTTCTTCCGCCGTCACGTGATTTTCCGATTCGCGGTTCATGCCGAGGATGCGGAAGATGAGCGCGCTTGTTCGGTCGAGTAGCCAGACCAAAGGGGCCGTGACGCGCGACAGGACAACCATCGGCATCGCCATGACGACGGCAATCGGTTCTGGCGCGCGCAGGGCGAATTGTTTGGGCACCAGTTCCCCCACGATCAACGAGGCAAAAGTGGTGAGGCCGACAACGAGCGTGAAGGAAATATCGTCGGACCATTGGGCCGGGACGCCAAGCAGCTTGAGGCGCTCTGCGACAGGTCCACCGAGGCTGGCGCCCGAATAGGCACCCGCGATGATACCGATCAGCGTGATGCCGATCTGAACGGTGGACAGAAACCGCCCGGGATTGGACGCCAATAGCAGCGCGGTCTTTGCGCCGCGCAGCTGGCTCTTCTTCGTGATCGATTCCAATCGGGCCCGGCGGGCAGAGACAATGGCCAGTTCCGACATGGCCAAAACGCCGTTGAGCGCGATCAAGGCAAGGATGATCGCGATATCGCCCCAGGGGAACGGGGTCAGGGGAATGGGAAGGGCTGTGGCCATTGGTTGGGGCGCTTATGGCAGATTCTAGGCCAATGGCTCAAGTGTTCTGCGCAAAAGGTTCATTGTGCCTAACGTTTTGCGGCGAAGAACGCCCGCAGCTGGTCGGATGCTTGCGCCTCACCAAGCCCGGAATAGACGTCGGGCCGGTGGTGGCAGGTCGGCTGGGTGAAAATGCGCGGGCCATGATCAACGCCGCCGCCCTTCGGGTCGGGCGCTGCATAATAGACGCGGGCGATTCGCGCATGGGCGATGGCCCCGGCGCACATCGGGCATGGTTCCAGCGTCACCCATAGATCGCAATCGTCGAGCCGTTCATTGCCAATCGCGCGCGCCGCCGCTCGGATGGCCTCCATTTCCGCATGCGCCGTTGGGTCTTTCGAGGCCCGCATTGCATTGGCGCAAGCGGCGATTTCCACGCCATTGCGGACGATGACAGCCCCCACGGGGACTTCGCCGGCCTGTGCCGCCTCTTGCGCGAGATCCAGCGCACGTTGCATGAAGGGGGAGAGGGGAATTTCCATTGGCCTGCCTTAAGCCTGCCTTTGGCTTGACGAAAGCACCTTCCACGGTTAGGTGCGCAGCCTTTCCGAATTCATTGATTCAACTTCAGGACGAACACACATGTCGCGCATTTGCGAACTGACTGGCAAGGGCCGCCAGGTGGGCAACAACGTTTCCCACGCGAATAACAAGACCAAGCGGACTTTCCTGCCGAACCTGCAGAACGTCACGCTGATCTCCGAATCGCTTGAAAAGAGCGTTCGTCTGCGTGTTTCGACCAACGGTTTGCGTTCGGTTGAGCATGTCGGCGGCCTCGACAACTGGCTGATCAAGACCTCGGACGAAAAGCTGAGCCTGAAGGCCCGTCGCCTGAAGCGCGAAGTCGCCAAGAAGGCGGTCGCCGCTTAATCTTCCAGCGCAAACTTCAGCAGGTAAGACTGCTGGAGTGGCCAGAAATTATCATCAGAGGCGAGCCAGATAATGGTTCGCCTCTTTTCTTGCGTCACGGCCAAAGCTTCAAAATTATCGACGAGCGTCGGGACCTCCAGCCGGGCGATCTCTTTGCCTTTTAGACGCATGCCGGGGCGCACGTCCTTTGGCACGTCCATGATGTACAGCCGGTTGCGGAACCACTGGCGCGCCGAAAACAGGCGATAGAGCACAAGCAGGCGTCCATCGGGCAACTGAGCTGCATCAACAGGCAGATAACCGGGTGGACGGTCCAGAATCGCCGTCACCGGCTTGATGGCCGGGTTCAGGGGATCGCCCTTGAAAACGAGCACCGGCGTCAACCGGCCCGAATCGTCCGGGTCCGATTCTGCAAAGACCAGCATCCGCCCATCGCGCAGCCGTACCATGGCTTCGGGCCCATCGGTGGAGAGCCAGTTCTTCATTTCCGGCCGCGCAATCGAGGTGGCCGGGCCCCGGTCGCCTGAAAAGCGGCACAGCAGGTTCGTGTTTTCCAACCCGATCCAGCTTTGGCCGCTGAGAGGATCAACGGCGAGCGATTCGGAATCCTGTTTTTGTCGAACCCAGTGAAAGCCGCATCCTTTGGGGATTTCCGAAATCCTGCCAGTCATCACCGATCCGGAAGGGAACGGAATATCAAGCATGGCGCCTGCATCTGAGATCAGCCGCAGCCCACCCTTGTGCGGCACCATGGCGGACCAGCCCCCAAAATCAGGATGGTCTGAGCGCATCGTCCAGCCTGCCAGATAAAGAAGTTTCCCCGTCTGCCGTAAATGGTTCGAGTCCTTGGACAATTTTGTCGGCTCGAGTGCGATGCGTATCCATTGAGGAGCAATCGGCATCTGGCCAACCTTGGCCGATGATGCACAGAAAAGGAGCACACAAAACAGCAGGGCAAGACCGATCCGGCGCATCATCCCTTCCGCCATTAGCCGAACGACGGGCTATTCCTAGCCCTGCTCAATTCTGAACGGCGGCTAACGAACACATTCAGCAAAGGTCCAATCGGGCGTGGCCATAAGGCCAGTGTCGACGACGCCGGGATGATCCTGACACCGCCGACGCGTTTGGTCGATGCGTTGCGTCAAGTTGGAGAGGTTCGATGAACAAGAAGCTGGTCAATCTGGGTGCCGCTGCAGCGATGGCTGTGACGACCCTTGTCCCCGCCGCACCTGCGTTCGCGCATGACGGTGACCATGGTGGGGACGGCTATTATCAGGAGCGTGGCTATGGCGACGGCTATTATGACCGGCGCGGCTATCGCGGGGCGCGTTATGACAGGCGCGGCGGCCAGTATGATGCGCGGTACGACAATGGCGGCACCTATCGGGACCAGTCCTATCGCTATCGCGGTCAGCGCTGCGGCAAAGGCACGACCGGCCTGATCATCGGTGCCGTGGCCGGTGGCCTGCTTGGTCGGTCGATCGTCGGGTATCGTGGAGACCGCACGGCAGGCGCGATTGTCGGGGCCGGTGTCGGCGCCCTTGCGGGCCGCGCCATCGACAAATCGGATGATCGCGGTCGCTGCTGATCAAGAATTCCTGACCCCTCCCGATGGGCTGGCCCGTGTAGCGTAAGGGCTTGCGTATCGCTCATTGGGAACCTGGTCCCGGCCTCGCCTTCGGGCAGGCCGGGCGTTCGTTGCAGATTGGATAGATCTGTAGCGGTCACGGGGGGAAGGGGCCCCAGGGTCGCGTACTTGGGGGGTAGGGGCCGGACCGGAGTATTGGTCCGGCCCTTATTTTATCTGGACCAGTTTACGGCGCGGACATTGGTCCGGCGAGGGTTTGCGGATCAATCCGCTCCTCATTCCACTTCATGCCCCAGTGGAGATGCGGCCCTGTCGCGCGCCCCGTCGCGCCGATGGCGCCGAGCAATTGGCCCTGCCGGACCACATCGCCCTTTTTCACATCGATGCGCGACAGATGCAGGAATGCGCTGTTGAGGCCACCGCCATGGTCAATCATCAGCAGATTGCCTTCGAGCGTGAACGGACTTGCCGCCGCCAGTGTCACGACGCCGTTCGCAGGGGCGTAGACAGGTGCACCGGTGCCGCCTGCGACATCGACGCCATTGTGTGGCGCACCGGGTTCTCCGGCGTAAATGCGTTGCGATCCAAACACGCCGCTGATGCGGCCCTTGGCAGGCCAGATGAACTTCTGCCGCCAGCCATCAGCATCCACAACCATCCGCCGAGCGGCATTGATCTGCGCGAGCTCCCCGGGTCTGCGTGCCTGAAACTCGGCAGAGGGTTGCGAAAAGCGGCGCAGCGTTTTGAGGTTCTCAATCCGCCATTGCCGAGGGGCGACGCTGATCTTGTCCGTCACGGCGCGCCCATCGGCGAGAAAAGCGGTGATCGTCGCTGTCGGCTGATGGTCCCTGCCAAAGCCGATGCCAAAACGGCCATCGGCGGCAAAGCGGACGTCCGCGCCTTCAATGACCAGACGGACGGTGCCCTTGGGTGCCCAGCCTAGGGCATAGCCGCCCTGTTGCGCCGGACGATTCAGCTGGAAGACGCCCAGCTCAACGGGTGCGGCTGGCGGCGCGGGCCGAAAAGTGGGCATGGGTGCAGCGGACGGTGTTGCCGCCACCTTGCTGGCCGGGGCGCCGATGCAGCTGCCCGGGATTGTGCCCAGCAACAGGGCGACCAACGCGGTCCGCAGCAGGGTCATCCCTCGACGGCGGCTCTGGCTGCAATTTCGGCGGTGGAATAGGCTTCCTGCTTCGCCACGCTCCAATAGCGCAGCGATTCGAGCGCGACGGGATGGCCGGTCTTGGCGCACACCACATGATCCCCTTGGGCCAGCACGCGAAATCCGTTTGCCATGTAAAACAATCGAGCGGGGCGGCCTTGCGACATCAACATGGGGTTTCCTTTACTCAGAACAGATCAGGCTGTTCGGTCTTTGGCTTTACATAAGGCGCAGCGCCGCTGCGCTCAACCCGTGCATCGACCGATCCATCGGCAAAGCGCAAGACAAGAGCGCCTGCGGCCTTGGCATCAGCAGCGGAGATGACTGTCCCGCCCGCCCGACGCTCGACACGGGCATAGCCGCGTTCCAGCACACGATCCGGATTGAGCGAGGTTGCGACGCGCCACAATTGATCCAATTGACTGCGGGCGCCATCAAGCCGCTGGTTCAGCATCGCGGGCCGGAGGGCACCGGCGGCTTGCGCCAATTCCCCCCGTGCCTCAGCAACGACATGTGACAGGCCCCGCTTCAAGCGGTCGCTCAAGTCATCAACCCGCTGGCTTTGCGGGCCGAGCAGTGTTTCAGGCGTCGGCAGGCGGCGTGTGGCGTTGTCCAGCTTTTCCCCGGCACGCTCGCGATAGCGCTGAACGCAGCGCAAGGACCGCGCGCCATAGCTCTGTAAGCCCGCCAGAAGCTCCGTACGCACCGGCACGGCCATTTCTGCCGCTGCGGTTGGTGTTGGGGCCCGCACGTCTGCAGCATGGTCGCACAGCGTCGTATCGGTCTCATGCCCGACGGCGGAGATGATGGGGATCGTGCAGGCGGCAACCGCACGGACGACAATCTCCTCGTTGAAGCCCCAAAGGTCCTCAATAGACCCGCCGCCGCGTGCGACGATGACGAGGTCGGGACGGTCCGCGCCCTGCATCGCTGAAAAGCCGTTGACGGCGGCAGCGACCTGTTCGGCAGAGCCCGGTCCTTGCACCAGCACCGGCCAGACGATGACCCGCGTCGGGCAACGGTCAGCGAGCCGGTGGAGGATGTCGCGGATGACAGCGCCGGTGGGCGACGTCACGACACCAATGGTGCGCGGCAGGAACGGCAAGGCGCGCTTGCGGTCAGCCGAGAACAGGCCTTCGGCGGCCAGCTTGGCTTTCAGCTTTTCGAGAAGGGCCAGCAGCGCGCCTTCGCCCGCAATCTCCATCGTCTCAATGACGATCTGATATTTGGACCGGCCCGGATAGGTGGTGAGCTTGCCCGTCGCGATGACCTCAACGCCGTCCTGCGCGTTGAACGCCAACCGGGCGGCGCTGCCCTTCCACATGATGCCGTCGATCACTGCATTCTCGTCTTTGAGTGCGAGATACAAATGCCCCGAGGCCGCGCGCTTGAAGCCGGAAATCTCCCCCCGGATGCGGACATGGGAAAAGCCCTGCTCGACATGGCGCTTCAGGAGGTTGGATATTTCACTGACGGACAGCGCACCTGCATTGTCGCCTGCGCGTTCGCCCGCTAACAGGCCCATCTTGCCTTCGGGCACATCATCAAAGGGCATTTCGGCGGGCATGAACATCCTTCTGATCGGAAGCGGCGGACGCGAACATGCGCTGGCATGGAAGCTGGCGCAATCTCCTTCCTGCGATACACTCTACGCCGCGCCCGGCAACCCCGGCATTGCCGAAGAGGCGACGCTGGTGGCGCTCGACGTGACGGATCATGCCGCCGTCAAAGCTTTTTGTGTGGACAAGCAGATCGGCCTTGTCGTCATCGGCCCGGAAGCGCCATTGGTGGATGGGCTGGGCGACAGCCTGCGCGCGAAGGGCGTGCCGGTGTTCGGCCCCAATGCCAAAGCCGCGCAGCTGGAAGGCTCCAAGGGCTTCACCAAGGACCTGTGCACCCGCGCGAACATCCCAACCGCAGGCTATGCGCGCCATACAGACAAGGCGGCGGCGCTCGCGGATCTGGCGCGCTTCGGCCTGCCGGTTGTCATCAAGGCGGATGGTCTTGCCGCGGGCAAGGGCGTGATCATTGCCGAGACCGCAGCAGATGCTGCTGCTGCGATTGAAGACATGTTTGATGGCAGCTTTGGCGATGCGGGCACCGAAATCGTGCTCGAAGAATTCATGGTGGGCGAGGAAGCGAGCTTCTTTGCACTGACCGACGGCAAGACTGTCGTCGCCTTTGGCTCCGCGCAGGACCACAAGCGCGTGGGCGATGGTGATGTCGGCCCGAACACCGGCGGCATGGGCGCCTATTCGCCTGCACCGGTGCTGACGCCGGAGCTTGAAGCCCGCGTCATGCGCGAGATCGTCGAGCCGACCGTCGCGACCATGGCGGCGGAGGGGAACCCCTATTCGGGCGTGCTCTATGCAGGGCTGATGCTGACCGCGCAGGGTCCGAAGCTGATCGAATATAATGCGCGGTTTGGCGACCCGGAATGTCAGGTGCTGATGACACGGTTCGAGGGAGATCTGGCGGAATTGCTGCTCGCCATTGCCAAGGGTGAACTGGACAAGGCCGAGGCCCCGCGCTTCTCGGGTGATACCGCGCTGACGGTCGTGATGGCGGCGAAGGGCTATCCCGGCACGCCTGAAAAGGGAGGCGCGATCACGCTGCCTGCTGACGCCGAGGCGAAGATCTTCCACGCAGGCACGGCAATGAAGGACGGTCTGCTCGTCGCCAATGGCGGGCGTGTGCTGAACGTCACTGGGCGGGGCAAGACGGCGACCGAAGCGCAGGCCTACGCCTACGCTGCCGTCGACGCCATCACCTTCCCCACCGGCTTCTGCCGCCGCGACATCGGCTGGCGTGAGGTTGCGCGGGAACGGGGGGAATAGGCCTTATCTGTTGACGACGCCCGGCTATTGTCTAGCGTGAGACAGCTCGGAATCTGGAGTCCTATGCAGGTCTTTGCTGTTCTCCTTGGTGCGGTCCTGTTGCTTGCATCGCCTGCGCCAGCAAGGGAGCCCGACTGGTCAGCGCTGGCGAAGGCTGACGTGGAGGCGGCATATCGCCTCACACGCGACAATCATCCTGGGGTCTATGATCCGGCGAATCCGGGATTTTCGAGTTTGTTGGAGAAGGTGCGACGGGAAGCGCTGAAGACGGCTGAAGCCGCCCGCACACCTGCTGGATTCGAAGCGGCGCTCTCGCGCTTTGGCGCGGTGCTGGATGATGGCCATGCTGGCGCCTATGCCGCACTGCCGGAGAAGTATTGGTCGAAGATAAGATGGCCCGGTTTCATGACTGCATGGCGGGGAGACGGTCTCTATGTTTTTAAATCGTTAAGAGACGACATTCCGGAAGGGAGTCGGATCAAAGCATGTGATGGAATGGACATCCGCCGCCTCGTCGAGCAGAAGATCTTTGGATTTGAGACGGGTAGAAAGGTCCCCGGTCGATGGTGGAGCAGCGCACGGCTTGTCCTTGTCGATGACGGAAACCCATTTGCGCCGCCGCCGCAGACATGTGTATTCCTGATCAGAGGGCACAAACGAGCACTTCGCTTAGAATGGAGTCCCGTACCTGAAGATTATGCGGAATGGCGTCGCCTTTCAATCAGCGGCGATACACTCCAGATCGGTATAAGCGAACGCGCAACGGGACTGTTCTGGATTGCGCTCCCCGACTTCTCACCGGATTCTAAGGGCATAGAAGCGTACAAGCAGCTCCTCGCTGAGGTTGATGCAAAGCACGCCGTGATAGCGAATTCACGCGCGGTCGTGCTTGATCTTCGCCACAATGAAGGTGGTTCATCGACCTGGAGCAAGTCGCTCGCTGAGCGCCTTTGGGGAGCAGGCGCGGTTGCGCGCGCTCAGAACTCCTATTTCGCCAAGACCAGAATAATGTGGCGGCCGACCCCGGGTAACCTCAAGGAAGTAAAGAACTTTGTGCCCATACTCAACGAGCTAGGAGACCCGGACGCCATACAATTCATAAAACGCTTCTTGCCGATCATGGAGGCAGCGACGGCACGTGGGGACCGCTTCATTGAAGAGCCGGATTTGCCAATTGCCGCGCCTGCCGTTTCGGAGGACAATGGTCCGAAGGTGTCGGCCCCCGTTTATGTGATTGTTCCGGGACAATGCGCCAGCGCCTGCCTTGATGCCGTCGATCTTTTTCGCCTGTTTCCCGGCGTTAAGCTGGTAGGCGCCCCTTCCAGTTCAGACTCGTCCTACATGGAGGTGAGAACGCAACTACTACCCTCCGGTATGGCTCATGTCATTCTGCCGATGAAGTTGTACGTCAATCGCCCGCGCGGCAATGGCAGTTGGTATAAGCCGGATATCCCAATATCTGATCTTGATTGGTCGACCGACACGTTCCTGAAAACCGTTGAACAAGATCTGGGTCGGCGGTCGGCAAGGTGATAGCCTCACCCCTCCCGGTGGTAGGGATGCCCGGCAATGATGCTGGTTGCCCGATACAGCTGCTCCACCAGCATCGCACGGGCCAGCATGTGCGGCCATGTCGCCTTGCCGAACGCGATGGAAGTTGTGGCGGATGCGCGCTCTTCCGGCGTCAGGCCATCCGCAGCACCGATCAAAAAGCGGAGCTCGCGCGTGCCCGTGTCGCGCCAATGTTCGATCTTCTTTGCAAAGGCGGAGGACGTGAGTTGCTCGCCGGTCTCATCCATGGTGACAATGATCGTGCCGGGGGCCGTCGGCGGTTGCTTGCCGCCGGTGTCGGGGAGTTCTGTGATCGCAAAGGGCCAGGTGATGCGCTTGGCATAGCGCTCAATCAGGTCGGCCTCAGGTCCGCGCCCGATCTTGCCGCGGGCGATGATGTGCAGCTTCAATTGGCGGGCGGGGCGTCACCAAACGCCCACATGCGCTCCAGATTGTAGAAGCTGCGCACTTCTGGGCGGAACAGGTGGATGATGACATCGCCGGCATCGATCAGCACCCAGTCTGCCGTTTGCAGGCCCTCGACGCGGGCGATCACGCCGAACTCTGCTTTCATCTTCTGCTGCAGCTTTTGCGCCATGGAGGAGACCTGACGCGTCGAACGACCGCTCGCGATCACCATATGGTCCGCGATGGCTGTCTTTCCGGCAAGCGGGATCGAGATGGTTTCCACCGCCTGATCGTCTTCCAAAGACTGAAGAATCATCTTGTGAAGG
>CAJBSR010000580.1 GCA_903958285.1 uncultured Sphingomonadales bacterium | reverse complement strand
GCCAGCGCTTCTTAGGTTTGCTGTCACAGGTTGACAGTTGTGCGCACCCGTTCTTCGCGCGACGCGTCTGGAATTCGCAAATCTTCATTCGGCAACGGCTGCCCGCCTGCGGTCATTCACACGTCGGCAGGATGCCTAGTTTTGAGTGCACGGGTCTCACACCAAGCAGAAAGGCCTCGGCAATTGACGGTGGTTGTGCGCCCCCGCAACCAAAAAAATACATAACAATACCAAAAACATAGCCCCGCTAACGCGGGGCTTTCTGCATTTGGGCTAAACAACAATTGCCGCGTCCGTTGCCGCGTTGGGATTTCATTCAAAGTTCATCACGGGTCCCTTTGGGCCAAACTGCGTTGAGTTGAGCACCCCCGATTCCCCGTGGGCAGGGGTAAAACGCCCCCCGCCTTGTACAGGGACGGGTACAGTTCCAGGATTTGCGCTCGCAACTACAGGGAAATCTATTTGACCTACAGTGCGCTGTTCTACCTGCCTATCGGTGCGCGAAAGCGCGATGCCGACAGTCCAAAGGCCCACAATCCATTCGCTCTGATAAGGAACCACCGATGGTGGCACTTCAATCCGCTGGCGCCATAACATCATCCAGACATCTGAAGATCGACCTTCGACGTCGTAGCATCAGCCGGCCACACCACTCCGCAAGACAATCGGTGCGGTGCCGTTGCGGAGATCTTCTTGCGCTGGCTGACGACGATCCTGTCTTTTTCCCAAGCACTCAGCAATCGGCTGACGGTGAGCAGAGCCGAACCGGTCATGTCCGAAATGTTCTGCCGTGTAATCGGAAACTCGAGATCGATCCCATCATCTACCTTTCGGCCCATCTGGGGGATCAAACGCAGCAGAGCGGCAACGAGTCGCTGTTCCACCTGTTTTGTTGCCATCTCGACGATCACCGCGTGCATGTCGTTCAACCGCTCACCCACGACGGCGTAGGACTGGGATGCAAACCCGTCATAGCGGGCTACGAACTCGGGCCACAGCCGGTTGGGCCAGGCCAAAACGACGCAATCCTCCGCCGCCATTTCCGGGTCAGGATAGCCCTTGTGCCCCAAAGCCGCCCCGATCCCGAACACCTGGCCGGGTGCGATGTGCAGCAGGATGATCTGGTCGCCCTGCGCGGTGGTGCGCTGCACCCGGATATGGCCATCCAGAAACAGGAAAACGCGGTCGACATGCAGACCTTTGGAAAGCACCCCTGGCCCGCATCATATCTGGCCATCCCGGCAGCATTCAGAATTTCGCGAATCTGTGGACGGTCCAGGCTGCGGAACGGTGGAAGGTCGGTCAGCAGGCTTTCATCCAGGTTCTTCATGCTGCAGCCCGTTTGTTGCGGCAGATCAAAGAGCCCCAGCGATCACTGGGCTAAAATGGCAGCAGAACCAGACATTCCTGAAAGGATATGCTATGTTTTCGAAACTGACCATCACCGCTCTGGCGATGATGCTGCTGGGCGGCGCTGCAATTGCCGAGAACTTTGATGTCCAGATGCTGAACAAAGGGGCCGAGGGCGCGATGGTGTTCGAGCCTGCCTTCGTCAGGGCCGCGGTCGGAGATACGGTCACCTTCGTGTCGCCCGACAAGGGGCACAACGCGGAATCGATTGAAGGCATGTTGCCCAAAGGCGTCGAACCTTTCAAAAGCGAGATGAGCAAGGACTTCACGCTTACGCTGACCGCCGAAGGCGTCTATGGCATCAAATGCACGCCGCACTATGCCATGGGCATGGTCGCACTGATCCAGGTCGGAGCGCCGGTCAATCTGGATGCGGTTGCGGATGTTGTACAAAAGGGCAAGGCGAAGACCCGGTTTGAGCCGCTGTTCGCGCAAGTCACCCCGTAAGCGATACCCGCAAATGACAAAGGGGCGGCTGGAATAAACCGGTCGCCCCTTTGTCATGGGAGCTACCTGTCAGGAAAGGTCCTGCACCAACCGAAAGCCAAGGTAATCAGGCGGAACACCGGCGCCGCAGCCGCCTGACCGTGCATCCCGGACAAAATCTATGACAAAGCCGCGATGCTTGCCCTGCACGGCCCGCACACCACAATAATCGGACCGGGCTACGATCAGCGATCCATCCGCCGACACCGCCCCGTTCTGAAAGCAGCTGTCGGTCCATTCCCAGACATTGCCGGCAATGTCGGCCACGCCGACATCGTTCACCCCGAAGTGACCCAGCGGGTGCGCCTCTAGGTCGGCCTCCCCGCGCCGTTCAACTTCGCGCCGATACAAAGCGATCCAACGGCGCGACGGGTCCGACCCGTTCGCCTCGGCGGTAAAGCTGTCGTCAAAGGCACGGTCACCCGCCAGTCGCACCCACTCGGCGTCCGTGGGCAGGCGCCACACGACCCCCGTGCGGTCCGAGAACCACCGCGCATAGGCGGTTGCATCGGCATGATTGACGTGAGTCTGCGGCAGGTCGCCCCGATGTCTGGACTGCACGTCCGGACAGGCCCCATCCGCCACGCAAAAGGCGTAGTCAGCCTCACTGACATGGTGTTTCATGACATCCATCGCCGGAGCAGCGATCGTCTCGACGGGCGCATCGACAACCCGCGTGCCCTGCCGGAACTCGCCTGCAGGGCGATAGCTTTGCGTTGCGGCTTGCAGCCGTACAGTTTCGGGCATCGGCAACGGATCCGCGCCCTGTAACCCGTATAGCAGCCCCGCCGCGATCAGAATCGCGCTCGTCCCCATGGCGGCGTATGTTGAACGCGCTGGCATTTCGGACTCCGTTTCAAGACAACGGCAGCCACCGCAGAGGCTGCCGTTCTGTTTTGGCAGGATACCTCACGGTAGGGCAGTGCGCCCTTCATGGGCGACATCGTACTCAACGGGTGCCACGACCTGTTCCATCAGATC
>CAJBSR010000579.1 GCA_903958285.1 uncultured Sphingomonadales bacterium | reverse complement strand
TTCAGGGTGGGAGCGCAGCCCTGTGAGCGCAGACTGGTAGTGCGCGGCGTCCTTGCACTCCCATAGATCGACGTAAGTGTGCAGCACGCCGGTGATCTGGGCAAAGGCGGCTGCCAGCCGCCAACCCTGTGCCTCTTGGCAGGCGACGACCTCCGCCATGATGGCGTTGAAGGCAGCCGCCTCTTCGGGCCTCACCTCAATTGTCGATTGTATGTACATCATTGTTTTCTCTCCCGCACACGATCTTCAGTCGTTGTACCCGAGCTGCCGGGCAAGGTTTCGATGGAAGTGCTGCAACACACCCTCATTCGCTCCATAAGTCAGCTTGAACCCAGGCGGAGCGTACCGCAGATTGCGCTGACCGCTGGCAGAAATGCTGTAATCCTCGGTCGCGACAACATTCATTATGAAGTCGTGAAAATCCCTCCACGGCTGCATGTCGACATCGTCCGGCACTTCTCCAGAGCGATAGGCTGCCATCAACGAGAATGCGTTGTCCGGTCCGCCATTAGGGAACACGCGGTAGATGCTAAAAACCTGCCCCGGCCCAATTGAGGAGACATAGATCACGGTGTTGGGGAACAACAAGTGGACCCCGCCATAGGGACGCCGAACCCATTGATCTTCGCTCTGGCCGACGCAAACATCTTGATCGCGATAGGGAAAGTTGATCCGCGCATGCAGGCCGAAGCGATCGTGCACCACCATGTCGTTGTGTGCGGTGCGCGCGATCGTCGTTGGGTGCAGCGTGGCAAAATGATAGCCTTCGCCATATGTGTCGTAAGCGTATTTCCAGTTCGCGGCGACGTCGAGCCGCGTCTGGATCACCGGGGTTGCGCGCTCGAAGCCCATTTGCGCCAGTTCCGGCGCAAAGGTGCCAAGATAGGCGGCGACATCGATATCCGCGCGCGTGCCGGGACGGGCAATCACGAAGACCAGCCCGTGCCATTCCTCCACGGGCACCTCGATCAGCGCGAATTCCGCCTTGTCGAGCCCAGCAAAGCCCCGCTTCCCGCCAGGCTGCCCCACCAGTTTGCCATCAAGGTCGAACGTCCAGCCGTGAAAACCACAGGTCATGCGTCGTGCTGGGGTGCATTCGTTCACCAGTCGGGCCGCGCGATGGGTGCACATGTTGAGGAAGGCCTTGAGCGAGCCGTCCTGCTGGCGCACGATCACGATGGGCGGACCTGCGGCATCGAACAGGAGCTTGCAACCTGGATCCGGGAGATCTCGGCTCATTCCTACTAATAGGGGAAGCTGAGTGAACACTCTATCTTGTTCAAGGCGGTACCATTCCCAGCTCGAATAGCGCTCAGCTGCATTCTGGACCGGGCCAGCCTCCAGATCAGTGCCACCGGTTCGGATATGCTCGACCAAGCGCCGTTGGATATCGAGTGCAATACGCCGCTGTCGTTCCAGACCTGTTTCAGTCAAAGTCATTGCTCCACAGCCCCGTCAGCGCCTGCATAGGCCGGAATTTCCTTTAGTCCGCTGGCCTCAAGATATCGTTGAAGGTGATAGTCTGCCCCGCCAAAGAGGTGTTCCAGCATCAGCGCCCGCTTGAAATAGCGACCGATCGCCAGCTCTTCGGTCGTGCCGATCCCTCCGTGTAGCTGGACGGCCCCCTGCGACACAGTGCGGCAAGCCTCCGAGGCAAGATACTTCGCTCCCGAGACAGCTTCGCGGCGTTCCAAAGCGGGAGAGTCTAGTTTTGCGAACGCAAGCTGGGACAGGCTAGTCGCTTGCTCGACGGCCATATGCATGTCGACCAAACGGTGCTGCAGGACTTGGAAGTCGGATAGTGCCTTGCCGAACTGGCGTCGCTGCTTGCAGTACTCAACCGTTCGTTCAATCATGGCGCGCATGGTGCCGCAAGCGGCGGCGCAGGCGGCGGCTGTTCCTTCATCGACCAGCCGCTCGAGCAGTTCGGCCCCTCGACCTGGCTCACCGATAACATTGGTTGCAGGAATTTCCATGTCGCTCAACTTGGCATCCGCAGCGCTTTCGCCATCAATCGTCGCATATCCTATGCGGTCCAGCCCGGGATGATTGGTCTCCACGCAGAACAAAGTCACACCCGATCCAGGACCCGCCGCAGAAAAGATCACAAAGTCGGCCTTGTCGAGTCCCAACGATCCAACATAGGCCCCATTTACACGATAGGCGCCGTTCTGAAGGACAGCCTTCGTAATCTCAGGCTGGATCGCGTTGCGACGACCAGACTCTAAATAGGCCAGCGCCAGAACGACTTCTCCGGACACCACGCGCGGTAAGATCGCCTCTCCGAGCGCACCGCTCGCGTGTCGCAAGGCACCGGCCCCCAGAACTGTTGAGGCAAGATAGGGCGTCCAGGTCGGGCTGCGGCCCAAAGCCTCCATGACGACCCAAAGCGCGCCGCCGCCGCCGCCCATTCCGCCAAATTGCTCCGAGATGATGGCGCCGCCCAAACCGATCTCTCGCGAGAGAGCATCCCACAAAACTTCGGGCGCTTCCTCGTGACTGCGCAATGCCGATGCAATCGTATCTGAAAGCAGCGCAAGGCTCTCTTCATCGTTCGATAGTCCGAAGGGCAGAGTCGCATTCATGGGAACGGGCTAACAATTTCTAACACGTTGTGCAACTGGCATCTTGCGCTAGAGATTCATGTAATGCAACATGTGTACTATAATTTGGCATCAGGCGATATGACGGCCGATTGCGTGGTGGGGAGGCGAGTGGTGAACCTGCAATTTCGAAGACGGCAAGCTAGGATTGCACGGATCCACATCGCCCAAGTCTCTAAGGGCGTCCGCCGAACCGACGGTAATGTCGGCGCCGGCACGTCGATTGCGATTGCCTTCGCTACAAAGGCAACTCTGTCGCTTTCATCGGATCATGGAGTTATCGATGGCGCGACTGGGGCACGGCTCGGTCAGACCTTGCAAGCGCTGATCGAGAATCGAGAGAGGCTGATTGCATGACCAAGGGTGAGAGCACCGCTGCGTTTAATGGTGCGCGCGCGCGCGGTATGCTGGTGGTTGGTGGCAAGTTTCATGACATGGAATATGCGAGGCGCGAACTGCTTGCTGCGCTTGGCGCGGACGACCGGGTGACGACCCGGTGCTTTGTCGATTACGACCGCTACGACCTGCTGCAACAAAGCGACTTCTTGGTGAGCTATACCTGCGATGTCGCCCCATCATTAGAGGGCCAGCGGGCCTTGCGCGATTTCATCACACGTGGCGGACGCTGGCTGGCGCTTCATGGGACCAACTCGCTGCTCGATTTTCGCGCGGACGGGAAGGTCACAGCACCCCGCCTCGCGCCATTATTCATGGAAACCTTGGGAACAACTTTTGTCGCCCATCCGCCGATTGAGCCATATCTGGTTGAGGTCGTGCGGGGCGACGACCCCCTTGTCGAGGGGATCGCGCCGTTTGTGGTAACTGACGAGTTGTATTTAACGGAAAGGCACGCCGAACTCGACGTGCTGCTCGACACGGCCTTCGTCGGGCGGGCAGACGGCTTTGCTGAAAACGAATGGCCGGCAGCACGCCACCCCGTGCTCTATCGTCGGAGATTGGGTGCGGGTGAGGTCCTGTATTTCACGCTTGGTCATTGCCGAGGGCATTACGATATGCGTCCCTTGGTAGATTTCTGGCCGCAGATCGATCGGGGGAGTTGGGAGTTGCCGGAATACCGGACCATCTTGGCTCGGGCTATCGCTTGGGCTGCTGGCCTGCCGGTGAGATGACGTGCTGCCTCATGGTCAAGTGGCGGGACAGCAACGGAAGATTTATAACGTGACGAGAGGAGAAAACTGATGGCCCTGATTTCTGTAGTGGGTGCAAACGGCGTCCAGGGCCTGGCCCAGATGCGGCAAGCGCTTGCCGCCGGGCATGACGTGCGCGGGATTTCGCGCCATCGGTCTGAAACGCTCGATCAAGAATTTCCGCAGATCGATTTCCGCGCCGCAGATCTACTCGACGAGCAGACACTGCAACCGGCGTTCGAGGGCAGCGACTTTATTCTTGTAAATCATCCGGTCCCGTTGAGGCCTCGCCGTGTGGAAATGCTCAGTGCCATCGGGCGGGCGGCCAAGCGATTGGGCGTCAAGCGCGTGATCTATAACACAGCGACTTGGATCCCCGACAAGCCGGGCGATGCCTTCAGCTATGGCGACAACACCGCGATCATCAATGCCCTGTTCCGAACCGGCGTGCCGGCCACCATATTCGGCAGTGTGCTGTTCATGGATAATCTCCAGACCAACTGGGCCAAGCGCCACATCGTGGATGAAAATCGTTTCCACTATCCACACGGCCCTTCGCTGCGCGCAAACTGGATTAGTCTCGACGATGTTGGCAAGGTCATGGTCCATTCGCTGGATCGGCCTGATTTCGAGGGAGCTTGGATGAACATCGGCGGGCCGGAGCGGCTCAGTCCGATGCAGGTCTGCGAAATCTTGAGCGACGTGAGCGGTCGGACCATCCGTTATGATCCTGCTACCCCAGAGCAGTTCGGGCAGTTGCTTGCGGCGGGGCTATAGCGCCAGATAGCCGCCATCGACAGCGAGACTATGCCCAGTGACGAAGCTCGAGGCATCCGAGCATAGCCAAGCCACAGCTTCCGCGACTTCGTCGCCCTGGCCAAATCGCTTAAACTGGCTGAAGGCTGCCGCAAACTCATCTTCGGAGCGGCCATTCTCCTTCAAGGCACTCCGCAGCATTGGCGTGTCAATGACACCTGGCAGCACCGCATTGACGCGAATTCCGCGTCCGGCATAGTCCATGCTGCCCGATTTGGTCAGGCCGATCACCCCGTGCTTTGCAGCGATATAAGCCGCGCTTTGAGGTTGTGGACGGACGGAACTCACCGAGCCGATGTTGATGATCGAGCCTCTTCCTTCTTGCAAGAGCATTTGCCGGATCTGATATTTCATGCACAGCATGACTCCGCGCAGGTTCACGCTCAGGATCCTATCGAACGACGCCATATCAGCTTCATGAATGTACTGTCGGTCAGGTTTGATGCCTGCATTGTTCACGGCACCGTCCAGTCGTTGGAAGACATCGACTGTTTGCCTGACAAGGGCTTCAACATCATCCTCTTCGGAAACGTTTGCCGCAATGAAATGGGCTGATCCTCCGGCTTTTGCGATTAGTGCCGTTGTTTTCTGGCCAGCCACGACATCAACATCAGATACGACGACACGCGCGCCGCGTGCGGCTAAAAGACAGGCTGTGGCGGAACCAATGCCACAGCCCGCACCTGTGACGATGATGACTTTTCCATCAAGGCAAGGGGATCAGGGTTAACGCGGTCTCGCCGGGTCCAATCGCCTTTCCGGAGGGCAATTGGGATAAGATTAGAACTATGGCCCCGGCGCTTTATGAGTCCACCCATGCGCAGTTTGCGCTTGGCCGTTGGGGAGGGCCGGAGGAAGTGGCTCGGACAATTGTTTTCCTTGCCAGTGCTGGCTCTTCCTACACAACCGGGACCAACGTGGTCATTGACGGAGGTTATACGAAGCGCGTCCAGTTCTAGAAGGCGTCCTCGGCCAACTTCCAAATTTCACCACGTATAGATGGGCCATTGTGATGCTACCGAGGTTCGGGGCCTTTAAGCGTATTGGCTTCAGCCTTTGATCTTAGCGGCGGGGCCGTTGCGTCAAGCCGTCGGATCGCGCCTCGACAACAAGAGTGCCAACATGATCGTGCCAAGCAGTGACCCGGCAGCCATGGCGACCATGGTCATTTCAAGGGAAAGGCCTGCGGCGAACATAGCGCCACCAATCATTGGGCCGAGCGCCGAGCCGCCGCGTCCTACCCCGATAACGAAGCCGATCCCGCTGGCGCGTGCATGGGTTGGGAACGATGTCGCCATCAGCGCATAGAAGCCGACCACGCCTGCGCTGCCGAAGAACACAGTTGCGGCGGCGGCCATCGAGAGTGAGGCAAGATCGCGCGGCACTTGGCCGAAAATTGCCAGAAATACGCCGCAAGCAGCCAATGATCCCAGCACCAGAATTTTCAGTTCGAACCGGACGCTGAGGAAGCTGAAGACGAGCGCCCCAAGAAGCCCCCCGACATTGGCCCAGACCAGCACG
>CAJBSR010000578.1 GCA_903958285.1 uncultured Sphingomonadales bacterium | reverse complement strand
TTGATCGCTTGGCGGATGCCCATCCGTTGCTGGCAGAAGCGCTGACATCGCTTGACCGTGCCGTGATCGAAGCAAGCGAAGCCGAGGACAAGTTGAATGCGGCGGCGCGGGCAATTGAATATGAACCATCACGTCTCGATGAAATTGAAGAGCGCCTGTTCGAATTGCGCGCGCTGGCCCGTAAACACAATGTCGCGCCGGACGGGATCATTGCCCTGCAGGAGCGCTTGACCGCGCAGCTTCAGTCGATTGAGGCAGGGGGTGAGGGGCTCGCTCTGTTAGAGGCTGAGGTCGCTGCAAAGCACGCGGCCTATGTCACGTCCGCCACGGCACTGTCGGAAACGCGACGTGCGTCAGCAGCGAAGCTGGATGCCGCCGTTAAGTTGGAATTAGCGCCGTTAAAGCTGGATGCCGCACAGTTCCAAACATCTGTCGAGCAGATTCCTGAAGACCGCTGGGCGGCATCGGGCATGGACCGCGTCGAGTTTCTGATTTCGACAAATCCCGGCGCACCATTCGCGCCGCTGGCCAAAATTGCATCGGGTGGCGAACTGTCCCGTTTCATCCTCGCGCTGAAAGTCGCGTTGGCGGAAGAGGGCGGGGCAGCGACGATCATCTTTGATGAAATCGACCGCGGCGTCGGCGGAGCGGTGGCGGCTGCGATCGGTGAGCGGCTTGCGCGCTTGGCCCAACATACGCAGCTGCTTGCGGTAACGCATAGTCCGCAGGTCGCGGCCAAAGGCAAAGCGCATTACTTCATCGCCAAATCCAGCCAAGGGACGGTGACGCGCACGGGCGTGGTCTTGCTGGATAATGACGCGCGCAGCCAAGAAATCGCACGAATGCTGTCGGGTGCAGAAGTGACGGATGAAGCGCGCGCGCAAGCAAAACGCCTGTTGGAGGTTGTGTGATGCCGGACAGCTTTCCGTGTGTTGGAGCCGATGCGTGACAGAAGCAGACGCTGCCAATGAGCTGATGCGGTTGGCGAAGCAGATTGCGCACCACAATAAGCGCTACCATGCCGAAGACACGCCCGAGATCTCGGACGCGGAATATGATGCGTTGGTGCGGCGCAATAATGAATTGGAGGCGGCTTTTCCGCATCTCGTGCGCGCCGATAGCCCCAATAGTCTGGTTGGCGCGGCTGTAGACGGTTCAGGCCTGAAGAAAATCACGCATGCCAAGCGCATGATGAGCCTCGACAATGCGTTTGAGGCGCAAGATGTGCACGATTTCGTGGCGCGTGTCCGGCGCTTTCTAAACCTCGCCCCCGATGCGGATGTTGCGTTAACGGCGGAGGACAAGATTGACGGCCTTTCGTTGTCATTGCGTTATGAAAAAGGGAATCTGATTCAGGCCGCAACCCGTGGCGACGGCAGCGTGGGGGAGGATGTGACCGCCAATGTCGCCTATATCTCCGATATTCCGCAGCAGTTGCACGGCGATGTGCCCGAGGTTTTCGAGATACGCGGCGAAGTTTATATGGCCAAGTATGACTTTGCGGCGATAAACGAGGCGCAAAAGGCGAAGGACGAGAAGATATTCGCCAACCCGCGCAATGCGGCGGCGGGATCATTGCGGCAGAAAGATGCAAAGGTTACTGCATCACGGCCGTTGCGTTTCCTTGCGCATGGCTGGGGTGAAGTCAGTGGCTTGCCCGCCGAGACGCAAAGCGGCGTGATGGCGGCCATTGCGGCCTGGGGTGTGCCCGTGTCGCCATTGCTCGTCCGCGTGGCGCATAGCGATGATGCGCTCGCCCATTATGCGGGCATCGAACGTCAGCGGGCGGACTTGCCTTATGACATTGACGGCGTGGTCTACAAGGTTGACCGACTTGAATGGCAAGAACGGCTTGGCTTTGTCGCAAAATCCCCGCGCTGGGCGATTGCGCATAAATTTCCCGCTGAACAGGCCGAAACAACGCTTGAGCTAATCGATATTCAGGTTGGACG
>CAJBSR010000577.1 GCA_903958285.1 uncultured Sphingomonadales bacterium | reverse complement strand
GTCGTCGGAATGGCGACGAGACCATTGGCGCGCAACGTAGACAGGAATACCTCAAAATATTCGGAGCGCGACAGTGGCCGGTCAGACACGACGGTCACCTTGCCCTGCACGCGGCCATCGATGATGAAGTTGCGTCCCGTGACGCGCGAGGCGTCTTGAATGAAGGCCCGCACATCTGCGTCACGCAGGTTGAGCGTGGTCTGCGCGATCACCGGCGCATAGGCCGCCAGTGCGAGCATGAGGCCAGTTGCGACCCGTTTCATTTTGATATCCTTGCATTGAGCGGCACGAGTTGGCCCCCGCGCTCGACCTGGAGTGTCAGATTGCCCTTGTCGGGCAATTGCGAAATGACGGCGACGGCATCCTGAACCGATTGCGCGGGGACGCCGTTGAGGCTGACAATGACATCGCCCGGCTTCAGGCCGGCGGCATTGAAGGCGCCGCCTTCCCCCTTGGGCTGTACAAGAAATCCGGTCACCTTGCCACCCACGTTGCGCGGTGTGAGGGAGATATCGGTGGTAAAGCTTGCCGCATTGAGCGCGCCCGTGCCGGTTGATCCTGCCTTGCCGTTTGCATCGCCTGCTGCGCCGGCAGGGGCTGCAACGGACTGATCGAGGAACAGTGTTTCGTCCGCGCCCCCATTGTCCAATGTGACATGGTCATAGGCGACGGCTTTCAGCCGGACGCCGGGGACGATTTCATCCCCCACTGCGAAGCTGGACTGCACGCCGTCCGGCGCGGCGATGATGGCGCTGCCAAGGCCGGTCGCTTCGTTGAGGCTCACCCCAAACAGCTTGAGCGTAAGCGACGTGACCGTTGAACCATTGGCGTCGGCATCCGTCCCGCCAAAGGGATCGAGCGTGCCAAGATCAAGCGTCGCCAGCGTGCCTTGAAGGGAGGACGCCTGCGGCCAGTTGCCAAGGGGTCCGAGCGGCTTTGTTGTGGCCCAGATCAGCCGGGCGCCCTGAAAGGCAAGGACAGCGCCGAGCAGAATCAGCGTCAGGCGGCGCGCAAGCGGCCAGAAATCCGCACGCATCACGCAGGGCCGCCAGAGCCAAAGTCGGCCGCTCGTCCAGCTCTCATTATGGCGCCCACCGGAACTCCTTATTTGCTCCAATGTTGGACGCCTATGACGTTACTGTTACAATTACACGACAAAAAGAAACCAAGCCGAAGGAGTTCTCCTTCGGCCCGATTGTTTCGCATGATTAGGCAACGCCGAGCGTCGTAGCCGGACAATAGTCTCGACGCAGGCTTTAGAATTTCAGCGTCAAGCCGAGCTCGAACGTCGTCCCGATTCGGTAGTTGTTGTAGAAAATGATGTTGTCACCGTTCTGCTGGAATTCCTTGTACCGCACCCGCAGAAGGTTGCGGGCTTCAAAGCTCAGCTCGCCTTCTCGACCGAAGACCTTGAAGCCCTCGCGCGCCACGAAATCGAGACGCAGACCGGGACGTTCAATGATGTCCGGCTGGAAGCCCGCGCCGCGGCTGGTGACGCGGTCGGTGGCGTAGGTGACGAGCAGCGTCTGCTGTGACAGGCGGTCCTGGTCTTCGATACCCAGCTGGAGGTTGACGAGATGATCGGACTGGCCGGTAAGGGCTGATCCATCGCGGAAGAAGTCAAGCGCCCGGGTCGAGGCTTGCGCAAAGACGGCAACCGTATCGGCTTCCTTCACCTTGAGCTTCGATGTGGTGTACGTGTAGTTGGCAATCACGGCCAAACGGCGCGACGCGAGCCAGCTTGCATCGCCAATCCCTTCCAGCGGGAAGTACTTTTGCAGTTCGACTTCGGCCCCGTAGAGCGTCGCTTCCGGTGCGTTTGCGAAGCTGGAAATAACCGTATTGTCGCTAAAGCTCGAATAGGTTTCGATCGGGTTTTTGATCTTCTTATAGAAGCCGGCAACCGACACGCGCTGATCGCGTGCGAAATACCATTCGTAGCGCGCTTCGGCATTGTAGAGCTGGCTGTCGACCAGCAGCGGGTTACCATTGAACAGACGGTTCGCGTCCGGATCAAAATAGCGCTGGAAGATCAGTTCGCGGAACTGCGGGCGGGCGATGGTCTTTGATCCGTTCAGTCGCAGCTGCATTTCCGGATTAACCTGATAGGTCAATGTTACGGCCGGCAACCAATATTCACGGTTGAGATTGGTCGCTGCAAGCGAGGCCGTTGGCGTGGTGAAGACCTGAACAGGCGTGACCGACTGATCCGCCTTTTCAAAACGGACACCTGTGTTCAATGACAGTTCCGGCGTCAGTTCGGCTTGGATCTGCAGATACCCGGCATGGTTGCGCAGCTGCGCATCAAAAACCGGGTTGCCTTCGTTCGCATCGATCAGCGAGATGTTGAACTCGTTGATGACGTTCTTCGACAGCAGCAAATCGGGGCGGAGCAATCCGACGCCGATCGGCATGTCGCCGGGTGCCACCACCAGAAACTCACGCCGCTCTGTGCGACGCTTCGTATCAGAGAAGGCATAGCCGATTGTGGCGCGCAGTTCCGGCATGAAGCGATAGGTCAAATCCGTGCTGGCTGACCAAAGGTCTTCATTCAGGTTCGAAAACACCGTCTGTGCACTGCCCGACTGCCCGTTGTTCAGCCGGTTGACGAACAGGGCGCCGTAAGGATCGCCCGCCGCGTTGCTGCGGATATACTCAAAGGAGTTTTCATACGGTGCTTCACGCTGCGCGTTGGCATATCCCGCACGGACATCCATGCTCAATTCCGGTGTGAGCTTGAGTTCGGCGACCGCATGTGAGTCGATCAACTGCCGCTCATACCAGGCGGTATTCTGCTGCAGCAGCGTTGCGGTCGGCGACGTCGTCTGGCGCGTACCCTGTCCGAGACGGGTCTGCTTCAGAGTGTCGCGGATGTAGAGGTTGGTCCAGCGGATCTTGTTGTCGCCAAATTCGAGCCCAAGACCGAACAGGCCGTTGAGCACGATCCGGTTGTCCGTAATGACCTTGCGGAAATCGAGTTCTTTTTCCGACAGGTCTTCGGTCGACGCTGTTTGCTGCAACGTGTCGCGTGAGCGCCACTTGTTGCTGTAGGCAGCCGACGCGATCAGACCAAGCGTTGTATCATCGCCCACATCCCAAGACCGACCGCCGGACACACCCAGCGAGAAGTTGGGGGCCAGTCGCGGGACACGCTGCACGACGGAGTTGCGTGCGTTAAACAGTTGACCCGCAATTTCCTGCGTGTCGACGGCGCCTTCTGATATCCGCTTTCCGCTCGCGAGGAACGAGGTCAGCGCGGGCGGAAGATCACGGTTGGCATTGGTGAAGCCTGACCAGTCGATCGAGCTGCCATAATAGGTATAGCCAAGCTTGTTCGTCGCTTCGCTATCTGCCTGAATCGAGCTGCTGATCGACAGGAAGGGCTCTTCCGGAATGGCCTTTGTCGTCAGGTTGATAACGCCGCCGCCGAATTCGCCGGGGAAGTTCACCGAGTAGCTCTTCTGAACGAGCGACGAAGCGATGATGTTGGTCGGGAACAGGTCAAGCGGAACAACGCGCTTGAGCGGCTCCGGGCTGGACAGCGGCGAGCCGTTCAGCAGGGCCAGCGAATAACGATCCCCAAGGCCGCGCACGAACACGAAGCCGTTGCCGACGACGCTGAGGCCTGTCACGCGGGACAAAGCACCTGCAATGTCCCCTTCACCCGTACGGGCGATATCGACTGAGGACAGGATTGAAACAACCTGCGGGGCAGATTTCGCAATGTTCGACGTAGAACGTCGACCCGTCACGACGATGTCACCGCCACCGCCGGGAACCGAGACTTCCACCGGCGCTTCGGCGGCTTCTTCCGCCTCTGGCATTGCGGCGTCGGCGGGTGCCGGCGCCGGCGCTTCTTCGGGTGCAACAGGCGTAGCCTGTGGTTCCGGATTGGCGGCCGGCGCGTTCTGCGCGACAGCAATGGATGGTGCGACTAGCGCAGACGAGACGAGCAGCAGGCTGGCAAGCCGGAACGGCGTCGACATCACGAAACCCCTTTTGTAATTCTTAAAAAATGGCGGGGAGCTGCCCTTTCGCGCAACGCCCCGCCCCAACAATCTGCGCCTTGAGATCAGTAGGTCGGCAGGGTCGAGCAAAGTCCGGTGTTGGCCGTACCGAAGCTTGCTGCGTCGGTGTTGCACGTCCAACCCTCGTACCAAGTGTCCGAAGCGTTGCGAACCGCACCGATGTAAGCCGTGGTGTCGAAGTAGGCATTCAGTGTCTTGGCATCAAATGCCGGGACTGCCGTTTCGTTGGCACCGTTGATGAACACGTTGCTGAGCGAGGCGGTGAAGGCCGAGTTGTTATTGTTGGCACCCGAACCGAAGATCGTCTGCACTTCAGCAGCGGTCACGCCGTTGGAGCCAGCAAACGGTGTCGCGCTGCACTGCATGACAACCGAACGGAAGACCGGAGCACCGGCTTCGTCGATGGCTGCATCAACCGTGGCTGAAGCCGTTTGCGGGCGGCTGATGCGCAGGCAGTTGGTCACCGTCGGGGCAACGACAACGCCGTTGACCATCGTATAGTCCGTCCCACCACGCAGCAGGATTGCAGTCTGGTTCGACACGTTGTTGCGCATCACGAAAGTGAAGTTGGAAAGCTTCGTGTTCTGACGCGGAATGTTGCCGTCGAGGGCGTTGTCCGAGTCAGCTTCAATCATCGAGTCACCTTGGCCCGTGCGCTGCACGGCGATGACGTACTGGAAGTTCGCCTTCAGGCCCGTATCGGTATCGATGTTGTCGTCTTCTGCGCCGACCGAGATGAAGCGCTTCATGTTGACGTTGCCACCAAAGAATTCAGCGCCATCGTCCGAGCTGTTTGCGGACTGGATGTTCTCCAGAACCGTGCCGGATCCAACGCCGCCGGTGGTGAGCGCCTGCAATTCCGAGTTACCGGAAAGAACGAAGCCCGAATAACGGATTTGGACGAAGCGCATCGTACCGCTGTTGTCGGCCGTGTTGGCACCACCATAAAGGGCAGGGTCAACGGCACCTTCAACCTGGCGTTCGCAAGCGACAGTGCCCGGGGCTGCTGCAGGAGCGGCGCAATCGGTCACCGGAGCGCGGCCCGAAAGCACGACGCCGCCCCACTGGCCGCTCGAATTTTCGGTGTTGAGGCCGAGAACATTGTCGCGGCTGGTGAAGATGATCGGGCGGGTAGCCGTGCCAACCGCGTTGATGCGGTTGCCGCGGTTCACGTGCAACCAAGACACGCCCGTACCGCCAAACAAAGTCACACCGGGTTCGATGGAGAGCGTCACAACGTTGTTCGTCGATGAAGGGCCCTGATCGGTGCCGACATCAACGCGACCGCCGAGGCGGTACAGAAGACCGGTGATCTTGGGGAGCGTGATCGAAGCGTTGATACGCGCCGGAAGTGTGCAAACGCGCCAGGTGCCCGTTGGACCAGTGATCGTGCCGGAGTCCGTCAGGCCCTGCGGGTCTGAAATCGTCGGGCAGCCCGAAGCCGGCGAAACCGTTGACGGCGGCGGCGGGGGGGGCGGCGGGGGCGGGGTGGTCGTGTTGTTGTTGATCGTGACGTTACCGCCGGTCCCCGGAGAGGCGATGTCGTCGGCACCGCAGGCTGCGAGCGCCATCATCGCCGTGCCGGCCATGAGGTTACGGGCAATCACATTGAAATTCGTCATAAAAAAAGTTCCGGTAATCCGGCTCCCTGGGTTTCCGAGAAGGGCAAACAGCAGGGCACCAGCCCCAGCTTCCCGTCGCGATGACGGCTGGTAGGGGAGCGCAATGACCCAAGAATGACACCAATATTTCAGAAAAACGTCGTCAGGATTTCAGTTTTATGACACCGCTGAAAATGCGGAGATTACTGTAAGATTCATCATATCAAACAGGTGCCAGCCCCATGTGCTGACGGCGAGGCAGGTTCCTAAAGGCAGTCGGCGCTGCAACATCGCCTCGCTCTTTGTGATGCCTTTGTCACGAATCGCTTCGTAAACTGCAAAGCTGATTCCCAACATGGCAGCGATGAAGAGAATGAACGGCAGGGGCTGCCAGCCCACCCATGCCCCGATGGCACCGAGTAGTTTGGGGTCACCCCCGCCCATGCCCGTTCGGCCGCGAATGCGCTTATACAGATAAGCAATCGCAAAGAGCGCCGTGAAACCGGCCGCGGTTCCTATGAGGGCCGTTAGAAGGCGCTCGGGTCCGCCCAATGCCGCAACACCAAGGCCGGATGCTGCCAGAAGGGCGACCAGACGATTTGGCAGCCAGAAATGTTCGGCGTCCAGAATGGCGAGGAGGAGCAACTGCCAGCCCAGGACCGCCACCCAAAAGCTGTCCGGTGTCGGCAGCAAAAGTCCGGACACAAGTCCAATGCTCGCGCTTGCGATTTCGATAAGCGGGTAGCGGCGCGAGACCGGCACGCTACAATGGCGGCACCGTCCGCGCGCGAGGATGTAGCTCAAGACAGGAATAAGGTCCCGCGCAGACAAGGTGCGCTGACACGATTCGCAATGTGATCGGGGCTGAACGATCGACCGCCCTTGCGGCCAACGATCGGATAATGTGGCGGCAAAGCTCCCCCAGCAGGCGCCCAGCACAGCCAGAAATGTCGGCATACCAAATGCAGCCAGATAAGACGCGGCGTGAGCAGAAAGAGGGGTCAATCAACGCGCTCCGACAATATCGTCCGTCGCTGTGACACAATTGCAACAGAAGAACAAACTGCAAAAACCCTTGGTTTTCAGCGCCTCTTACACCCTCGCCTTGGTGTGTGTCACGGTTCTGCCGCGCCATTGACTGCACCGCGACACGGAAGCGGAACCCGCACGTCACAAACGTCCCGTATTTTTTGCACCGCAACAAGAAATCGCAAGGGACACTTTATGCGTAAAATTACAAGCCTCCTCCTGTCGACCGTGGCAATTCTGGCCACACCAGCTTTTGCTCAGACGGCAACGCCGGAGGCTGACGACGTCACTTCAGGTGAAGAGATCATCGTTTTTGGTCGTGGCGAAACCCGCCAGATCCAAGAGTTGAACAACGCCGATCTGACGATCCTGACGCCGGGCACCAGCCCGCTTAAGGCCATTGAAAAACTGCCTAGTGTCAACTTCCAGTCGGCTGACCCGTTCGGCAACTATGAATGGTCAACGCGTGTGACCATTCGTGGCTTCAACCAGAACCAGCTCGGTTTCAACCTTGACGGCATTCCGCTCGGCGACATGAGCTATGGCAACAATAACGGCCTGCACATCAGCCGCGCCATCGCTCCTGAAAACATCGCCGTCACCCGCGTCGCGCAGGGTTCCGGCTCACTTGGTGCGCAGTCGACGAACAATCTGGGCGGCACGCTCGAATTCTTCTCGCTGGACCCGAAAGATGGCCTCGGTGCCGACGCCAGCCTGACCTATGGCAGCGAAAACACCGTGCGCGCCTTTAGCCGCGTCACCATGGGTGAAGCCGATCAGGCACGTGGGTTTATCTCTGGCCTCTACCAGACCGCAGACAAGTGGAAGGGCGACGGCAAGCAGGGCGGCTGGATGATCAATGCCAAGGGCATCATCCCGGTCGGTTCAGCTGAAATTGATGGCTATATTAGTCATTCGGACCGCGCAGAGCAGGATTATCAGGATCTGTCGCTCGGCATGATCCAGCGTCTTGGGTATGATTGGGACAATTTTGGCCCCAAGAATTACGCCTTGGCCGTTTTGGTTGCTGATATTGCCTCAAACCGCGGTGAAACGGGAACGACCCCGCTGAACCCGGCCGCCGGCACCACCTATCCTGCGCCAATCCAGACCGCTGACGACGCCTATTATGACGCGTCGGGTCTGCGTAAGGACACGCTCGCCGCGCTTGGCCTGATGGCTCCGTTTGGCGACAACATCACCTTCAAGGTGAAGGGCTATTACCACAAGAATGACGGCCAAGGCACATGGGGCACGCCCTATGTCAACAGCCCGACAGGCGTCCCGATGTCGGTCCGTACGACCGAATATGACATGACCCGCTCCGGCCTGTTCACCAGCCTGAATGTTGACCTTGGCATGAATGACCTGACCGTCGGTGGTTGGTATGAAAACAACGACTTTAATCAGGCGCGTCGTTTTTACGCCTATACCAGCCGCACCACACCGGGCCGCGACCACCGCAAGTTCATGACGAACCCGTTCTTCACGCAGTGGGAATTTGAGTTCAACACAAAGACGCTCCAATATTATGTTGAGGACAAGATCTCGCTTGGCGATACGACGATCAACATCGGTTGGAAGGGCTTCAAGGTCGACAACGAAGCGACGCCGCTGATTTCCGGTGGCCGTGCTGCGGGCAAGATCAAGTCGCAAGACTGGTTCCAGCCGCACGCCGGTATCGCGCACAAGTTCGACGCCAATTTGGAAGTTTTCGCAGGCTTCACTCAGGCAACACGTGCTTTCACATCCGCCACAACTGCCGGTCCGTTCTCGACCACGCAGGCGGGTTTTGATGCGATCCGCGGTTCGCTGAAGCCGGAAGAATCCGACACCTACGAACTTGGCGCGCGGTATAACACCAGCCAGTTTAACGGGACGCTGGGTGTTTACTACGTCACCTTCCGCAACCGTCTGCTCGGTATTTCGACGGGTGCAGGCATTGTCGGTAACCCCGCCGTTCTGCAGAACGTTGGGAATGTCCGCGCACTCGGTTTTGAAGCGACCGGTGACGTCAAGCTTGGCGGTGGCCTCTCGCTCTTCGCATCGTACAGCTATAACGACACGACGTACCGGAATGACGTTCTCAACGGGGTGGGCGCTGTTCTTGCAGCAACCAAGGGCAAGACCGTGGTTGACGCGCCGAAGCATCTGCTCCGCGGTGAAGTGGCTTATGATAGCGACACCTTCTTCGGTCGGGTTGCCATCAATTACATGAGCCGCCGTTACTTCACCTACCTCAACGATCAGTCGGTTCCGGGTCGGGCTCTTGCAGATGCAACGCTTGGCTACCGCTTCGACATTGGCCAGCGTTCACCTTTGGAGATCCAGCTGAACGCGACCAATCTGCTCAACAAGAAGTATGTGTCGACCATCGGTTCGAACGGCTTCGGCAATCGCGGGGACAACCAGACCCTTCTCGCTGGCGCGCCGCAGCAATTCTTCGTCACGCTGAAAGCCGGCTTCTGATTTTGCCGCCGCTTGAACTGTAAAAGGGGGAGGTGGTCGCTTTCGGGCGGCCACCTTTTCCACTTAGAATGTCGCGGTCCTGTCGATGCTTGGCCGCAGAGCAGCAAAGAACGGAAATCCGGATATGAAGCGCGTCGCCCCATTGACCCGCCGCACCGCATTGGCCGGTCTCACGGCTTTGACCATCGCCGGCAAGGCGAGCGGCCAGACCAGCCCGGCCAGCGGGCCCTTCCTCCACGGCATTGCGAGTGGAGATCCGGATGCAACCAGCGTTGTCTTGTGGACCCGCATCACCACGCCTTCTGATGTCGAGGTTGAATGCGAAGTGGCGACCGACGCCGCGTTCCAAAACATCGTCTGGCGTGCGCGCCAAATGGCGAGCGCAGACCGCGATTTCACGACCAAGTTTCTCGCGAGCCGACTGAAGCCCGGTGCGCGCTATCATTACCGGTTCCGCTCCGGCAATGAAGTTTCCCGCGCGGGACAAACCCGCACTTTGCCGGCGGGGCGCGTGGAACGG
>CAJBSR010000576.1 GCA_903958285.1 uncultured Sphingomonadales bacterium | reverse complement strand
TTCCTTCGGGCGACAAATATTATCAGGTCGCGAAGGTCGAGTTCATCTAACATGCAGGACGGCCCCGCCGGTCCCGCACTTCGCATCATCACCGGGCTGACCATCGTCGCCTGGGGCTTGCAGATGCTGTTCTGGCCGTTGGAATATGCGGCCCTCGTGGCCGGCTTTGTGCCGGCACGCTTTGTGATGGATGTGCCGGCGCTCGACATCATTCCCCGCTTTCTAACGCCGCTATCCGCAACGCTGGTCCATGGCGGATTCCTGCACCTTTTAATGAACCTTCTGACTTTCTGGTATTGCGGGAAGCTGGTTGAGCACGTCCTTGGTAGTGGTCGCCTCGTCATGCTTTATGTCGTCGGCGCCTATGGGTCTGCAGGACTTCAGTATCTTGTAGGCTCAGACCAGCCGATGATTGGTGCAAGCGGCGCGATCTCTGCCGTCGTCGGCGCTTATGCGATGCTGTTCAGCACCTCGGAGGCAAAGAGCTGGGGCCCGTTCTCAGCAGAATCCATGCGCGCTCTGTGGTTACTCGCCGGCTGGGTTGGCGTGCAGTGGCTGATTGGCATCGCCAGTGTGGGGTCCGGCTACAGCGTTGCCATCGCCGCGCACATTGGCGGCTTTATCGCTGGATTGCTGCTGGCTAAGCCTTTGCTATACCGCGCTTCTTCCTGAACCGTTTGCCCTGAGCCTGTCGAAAGGCCGCTCTTTCGCTGTTCCCCAAAATGGAAGGACAGGGCTTCGACAAGCTCAGCCCAAACGGTTTTCCAGTGTCACCCCGCCACCTTTGCCAATCCGCGTGAAAGTTGCAGAATCCCATGGAGCCGCGCTTTGGGGTCTGCCCAAGCGCGGGTGATGCTCAGGCGCATGTCAGGCCGCAGCTTGGCCGTATCGCCAAGCCTAGCCACATAAGCGAGCAGGCCATCGACCTTCGGGAAAGTATCGTTCCAGAAGGCCACAAGCGCGCCGCGCGGGCCGACGTCGATCTTCGCGATATGCGCGGTCTTTGCGTTCAGCTTGATCTGAATGAGCGTCAGCAGGTTCTCGGTCGGCTCAGGCAGGCTGCCGAACCGGTCGATCATTTCCGCACCAAAGGCTTCAATCTCCTGCACGGTCTCAAGCTCATTGAGGCGGCGATACAGGCCCATACGCAGGTCGAGGTCAGGCACATAGGTGTCGGGGATGAGCACCGCGGCATCGACGGTAATCTGCGGCGACAGGTCACGCAGATTGTCCTTGGCGAGTCCGCCCGCCTTGGCATCGAGGATCGCCTCTTCCAGCATCGACTGGTAGAGTTCAAAGCCAACCTCGCGGATATGGCCCGACTGTTCATCGCCCAAGAGGTTACCTGCGCCACGAATATCGAGGTCATGGCTTGCCAGCTGGAAGCCTGCCCCGAGACTGTCGAGGTCGGACAAGACCTTAAGCCGCTTTTCGGCGGTGTCGGTCAGCAATCGGTTTGGCGCCGTCGTCAGATAGGCATAGGCCCGCGTTTTGGCGCGGCCGACGCGCCCGCGCAGCTGGTAAAGCTGGGCAAGACCGAAGCGGTCAGCGCGGTGGATGATCATCGTGTTCGCGCTCGGAATATCGAGCCCGCTTTCGATGATTGTTGTGGAGACAAGCACGTC
>CAJBSR010000575.1 GCA_903958285.1 uncultured Sphingomonadales bacterium | reverse complement strand
GATACAGCCCCTGTGATGGAAAAACCGCTGGCCGGGCAGGCTGGCCTTGGTTGGCAGGGCAAGCATACCAACCTCGTCAGCCGCGACCATGGCAGCTGGCTGTTCCTGGGGTCAATCTACACGACGCTCGATCTGGAACCGGATGCTGCCTCTGCCGACACCTGCGGCAGCTGCACCGCCTGCCAGACGGCCTGCCCAACGGATGCCTTCCCAGCCCCCTATCAGCTCGATGCACGGCGCTGCATTTCGTATCTGACGATCGAGCATAAGGGGCCGATCCCGCACGAATTTCGCCGCGCGATGGGCAATCGCATTTATGGCTGTGATGATTGTCTGGCGGCCTGCCCTTGGAATAAGTTTGCGGAGGTGGCATCCGCCAATAAGGCATTTGCCGCGCGGGCCGAATTGGCCATGCCGCGCTTGGCCGATCTGCTCACGCTGGATGATGCGGCGTTCCGGCGGGTGTTTTCAGGATCACCGATTAAGCGGATTGGCCGCGACCGGATGGTCCGCAATGCTGCGATTGCCGCGGGCAATAGCGGGGATCAGGCACTGGCCGCGCCGCTCGGAATGCTGGTCCATGATGCGGATGATACGGTGCGCGAGGCGGCGTCTTGGGCCTTGGCGGAGCTTAGCGCGTCCGCCTGAGAGCGGAGATGCAGCTGTTCCGCTCCGCATCGCGGCCATCGGACACCCGCGCGGCCACAAAGCTGACCACAGGCTCTTTGCCCTCAGCGGGGGCATAGAGATAGATATCCAAAATACAGTCACTGCTCGCGAATTGCAGCTTGCGCGCGGCGCCTTCGAGGACATCCTGCACGGGTTGCCCGAACAGTTGCACGAGCGCGCGGGCATCCTTGCCCATGACGCGGTCAAGCTCGCTCACAGAGCGGGGGGCGTCGGCAGGCGGCGTTCTGGTTTGCGGTTTCGCTGCCGGTTTGGCCTGAGGCGTTGCTTGCGGCTTTTTTTGCGCTTGGGCCTGCTTTTCCTGCGCCCGCAATTCCCAAAGGGGGGTCGCTGCGGCCAAGGGTTGGCCAAGGATAAGCGCGATCCCAAGGCTGATCAGCATTTTGGGGAAGGAACAAATCCGTTGCATCACAGGCAATTGGTCCAGATGGCCTGTGGCGTCAACTCTCCGGTGGCCGGGCAGGTCGCAGCCGCCACTGCCTGCGGTCCGGCCCAATGTTGAAGCGCCGCGCGATCGTATAGTCGATGGTGGAAAACAAAAACCAGGCCAGGAACCAGCGCAGGCGGCGGAACGGTCCGGACACGTGCTTTAGCCAGTCGGTCGTGATCTCTTGGGCTTCGGCCATTTCTTTCTGACAGAAGTCCCGCATTTGTTTGGCGAACTTTGCATCCTCGATCCGCAGCATGATCTCCAGATTGATGAAGATGCTTCGCGCGTCGTAATTGGCCGACCCGATATAGGTGACATCATCCGCCACGATCAGCTTCATGTGGAGCTTGGCCGCGCGATATTCATAGATTTTGGTGCCGCGCCGCAACAACAGGCCATAGCAATGGCGGGCAGCGCCGATGGTGGTGGTGTTGTCGGACAAAGCGGCTGTCATCAGACGCGCCTCGCCGCGGCGGGCTGCACGGCCAAGGCGGCGTAGAAAGGTGAATTCAGGCGCGAAATAGGCTTGGATCATGTCGACCGTCTTCGCTGCGTCAAGGTCGGCACGCAGGGCGCGGGCATAGGGGCTTAACCGCTCAAACGGCCCGCCAAGCTTCCATTGGAGGGCGCCTGTGTGATCACTTCCGGCTGCGATCAGGCCCTGGAGCCGCCGGATGCTCTGTTTGTGGCTCCGCATCCAGACCTGCAGGGCATCGACATAGATGGTCAGGTTGGCGGCCTTTTGCCCCTCGATAAGGAGGGACAGGTCGTGCCAGGGCGGCGTGTCTGTCTGCCGGAAATAGTCTTCGGCGATGTTGGCGCCGCCCACCAGCGCGCGCCTGCCATCGGCGATCAGGATCTTTTGGTGATTGCGCAGCAAATAGCGCCGCCCCATGCGCGGGAGGAAGCGGTCGATCCGCGCGCCTGCCTCCTGCAGCGGGTCGAGAAAGGACTCGGACAGGAGGGCGCTGCCGAATCCGTCGAGGAGGAGCGTGACGGCCACGCCCCGGTTGCAGGCGTCGATCAGCGATTCGCGGACAGTCCTGCCCACCGCATCATCCGCGAAGATATAATAGCAGAGCCGCAGGCTCTCTTGCGCACCTTCAATGAGCGCCAGAAGCCGCGAAAGCCGCGCCTCGGCGTCCACAATCACCGTCAGCCGGTGGTCGTCCACGGTGACGGTGTCGAAAGCTTGGGGCAAAGGCTGGCTCACCGCGCCTTTAAGGCCAAATTCTTGACACGGATGCAAGTGACTGTTAGCTGCACCGCTTTCCCGACATACCGATTATGGAGGCGCTCGATGGCGCGCGTTACTGTTGAAGATTGCGTGGACAAGGTTTCCAACCGGTTTGATCTGGTTCTGGTCGCCGCGCAGCGTGCCCGCCAGATTTCGGGCGGCGCAGAGCTGACGGTCGATCGTGACCGCGATAAGAACCCGGTCGTCGCCTTACGTGAGATTGCCGATGAAACGGTTCTGCCGGACGAACTGCAGGAATGCATCGTGTCGAGCCTCCAGCGCGTGCGCATCGACGATGAAGTCGAATCAGATGAAATGACCTCGCTGTCGAGCGCGGCTGAGGCCCTTCGCCTCACTGCGGCTGCCCCACCGCGCAACCAGAATCTCGGCGGCGATTACGACGGCTAAACCCGTCCTTCGTTGATCGAAACAAAAAGGCCCGGCGCATCAAGCAGCCGGGCCTTTTTTGTTGGGTTTTGAAAACGTCGGGATCAGGCGACGGCTTGCAACCGCGGCATTTCGAGCGGCTTGATTTCGTGGGTATGCTTCCAGCACATATCGCCCAGCTGCAATTCTCGACCATCGTGGGAGAGGATGCTGGCCTTGCGGATCGGCTGTTCATCGCGCGTGTCTACCAGCACCGGCGTTGAGGGCATGCCGGTTTCCCACACTTCTCCCCACTGACGCAAAGCAAGCATGGCGGGCAGAAGGGCCGCACCCTTTTCCGTCAGGCGATATTCAATATTGCGTCGGTCATCGGGCATGGGTTGACGCGCCAAAATGCGATGGTCGTCATGGCGGCGGAGGCGGTTGGCGAGGATTTTGCGGGCAATGCCCAGTGTGGAGTGGTACTCCTCAAAATGGTGCAGGCCGT
>CAJBSR010000574.1 GCA_903958285.1 uncultured Sphingomonadales bacterium | reverse complement strand
GCCCGTTAAAGACGCAGGGTTGCAACCCATTGCCATTAATTCCTGGGTGCCTGACGGCGGTAGGAGAGCGCTTCGGCGATATGGATACGCCCGACATGATCGTTCCCTGCCAGATCTGCAATCGTCCGCGCCACGCGAAGGATGCGGGTATAGCCGCGCGCCGAAAGGCGCATCGCCTCAGCCGCCTGCGCCAGCAGCTTTCGCCCGGCTTCATCCGGCGCGCAAATCTCGGCCAACAAATCGCCGTCAACTTCGGCATTGGTTCGAAACTCCGTTTGCTCATATCGGCATGTCTGCCTGTCCCTCGCGGCACACACCCGCGCTCGAACTTCAGCCGACCCTTCCGCAGGCGGCGGCAGAATGAGGTCTGCGGCGCTCACGGCAGCTACATCGACATGCAGGTCGATCCGGTCCAGCATCGGGCCGGAGACCTTGGCCTGATAATCCGCCGCACAGCGCGGTGCACGGGCACAGGCAAGCGACGCATCCCCCAGATGCCCGCAACGGCACGGGTTCATCGCGGCGATCAGCTGGACACGCGCGGGAAATGTCACATGGGCATTGGCACGCGCCACGCTGACAGTTCCGGTTTCCAGCGGCTGCCGGAGAGAATCCAGCACGACCCGCTGAAACTCCGGCAACTCATCGAGAAAGAGCACGCCGAGATGGGCGAGGCTCACCTCTCCGGGTCGAACGCGCAGCCCGCCACCGACAAGGGCGGCCATTGATGCGGAATGGTGCGGCGCCCGAAACGGACGCTGCCGGACAAGTCGACCACCCTGCAATTCACCGGCAACAGAGGCGACCATCGACACCTCCAGCGCCTCGGCTGCCGTCAGTTCAGGCAAAATTCCCGGGAGGCAAGCCGCCATCAGGGATTTGCCGGCGCCGGGTGGGCCGCAAAACAAGAGGTTATGTCCGCCAGCGGCAGCAATCTCCAAAGCGCGCTTGGCTGTTTCCTGCCCCTTAACCTGCGCCAGATCAGGGCCGGACGCTTTAACGTCAACCTGCCCAGGGGCGGGTGGCGTGATGATTGCAGCCCCTTTGAAATGGTTCAAAAGCGTCAAAAGGTCTGGGGCGGCGATCACCTCAATGGTTCCAGCCCAAGCGGCTTCAGGCCCTTGTTCCGCGGGGCAGACCAGCCCGAGCTCATTTTGAGACGCATGAAGGGCGGCCAGCAGAACGCCGGGAGATGCTGTCACGCGTCCGTCGAGACCCAATTCCCCGACGAAAAGATAGGAGGCGATTGTTTCGGGATCGACGATTCCCATCGCTCCGAGCAGCGCCACAGCGATCGGCAAGTCATAATGCGAGCCTTCCTTCGGCAAATCCGCAGGAGAAAGGTTCACTGTGATACGTTTTGGGGGAAGCGACAGGCCGATGGCGGCGATGGCGGCACGCACCCGCTCCCGGCTTTCGGCGACAGCCTTGTCTGGCAAGCCGACCACAATAAACGCCGGAACACCGGCCGCAACCTGGCACTGCACCTCTACGCTTCGCGCTTCTAAACCGAGATAAGCGACCGTGCGGGCAATGGCGACCATCCGTGATCCTGATCCTTTAACATCCGTTAACCAGTCGCCCGAAAGTGTTGGAAAGCTTCGGCAGTGCATCTCCGTTCCGGGAGTTACTGACCATGCCAAACAAACCTTCGACCCTCGCCTTTCGCAATATAACTGCACTCATCAGCTTGTCGATACTTGCTGTTTCTGGCCCTGCACAAGCAGATGACAGCCGTGAGCAAAGTTACACAACAATAGAATATGCGAATGTCATTGATTCGCGGTCGAATAATTTCGGATCTGCTATCCCGGTGGAGCGGCGCACGACCAACACACGTCGCGCGCACCGTTATGGACCATTTTACATCATCGATGAAAAGACAGTCGGTCTGGACAATGTCATCGACAGCATGTCCCCCAATCGATTTCGCGCGATGATGGCGGCATGGCCAAATGTCGATACGATCAAGATCGTTGAGTGCCCCGGTACGGTTGACGACGAGGCCAACCTTGTTCTCGCCCGGATGATCCGTTCCGCCGGGATGCGGACGGTGGTGCCAAGCAATGGATCAGCACGGTCTGGCGGCGTTGAGCTGTTTCTGGCGGGTGCCGAACATCGCGCAGAACCCGGCGCGGAACTTGGAGTCCACAGTTGGATCGATGAAAATGGGCGGCAGGCCAAGGATTACCCTCACAACGACCCCGTTCATCAGGAATATATCCGCTATTACATCGACATGGGCTTTTCTCCTGACAAGGCGCGTGAGTTTTATGCCTTCACCAACGCGGTCGCTCCGCACGACGGCATTCACTTCATGACACGGCAGGAACTCGCCCACTTCAACATCGCGAACTGAACCAGACACAGTTCACCCCGACATGGTACCTTCGCCTCTTGCACCGCTGCCAAGAACCCACCACATGTTTACCATGTCCTTGCGCAGCCGTTGGAAATCACTGTTGCAGATTCCCGCAGTCAGGCTGGTTATCCTGCTCTTCGGCGTTGTGTGCATGATGTGTGCGCCGCTCGTTTCCCCTCTGCCGGGACCCGGTGGTGTCGTCCTGTTCGCCATCGGCCTTGGCTTGGTCCTTCAGACATCCGCTTGGGCCCGACGGCGCTATGTCAGGTTCAAGCGACGCTACCCACGACAGGGCGGCTGGACAGACTGGGGCCTGCGGCGCAAGAGCCACAAAAGGCGTGAAGAGTTGAGGAAAAAGGCATCGGGCGAT
>CAJBSR010000573.1 GCA_903958285.1 uncultured Sphingomonadales bacterium | reverse complement strand
TTGTCCTTGAACTGCGTCATCCGGTTCAGCCAGCCGATGCGCGCGGTGCAGAAAAGCAACCAGGCGAGCTCAGCATGCGCTGGGACGCGCGCCTGATTGAACAGGATGGAGCGGTCCGGGTCGATGCCGCTTGCGATTAGCGCGGCGGCCATCTCCCGCGTGTTGTTCGCAAGATCGTCCGGCTTGTTGTAGACGGTGATAGCGTGCAGATCGGCCAGAAAGTAGAGTTTATCGCCGTCATTTTCGTCCTGCATCCGCACCCAGTTGCGAATGGCACCCAGATAGTTGCCGAGATGGAGATTGCCTGTCGGCTGGATGCCGGAAACGACGCGCATGTTGATCTTTCGATTTGGGCCGACGGTTGGACGCGTTGGCCTATTGTGCTTGCAAATGAGAGCGACCGATGCCCGCTTGGCTATGATTTCGCAAGAGGCGGCTCTAGCGCGCTTTCGCGATCATTGATTTGAGCTTGCATGCTTGCCGCGACCACGCTTCGGCATGTGGCGCGGTCCATGTCTCGCCGGAAGCCCCACCGATTGCCTCGACGGTCAAATCCACGAACCGGTCATATTCTGCCTGCGGAAAGTCGCCGTAATTCCGGTGATTGTAGACAAGGGATGCGATTTGGAACCACACCCATTTTTCGTCGGTGGCCAGACCGTAGAGCATGTCGAGTGTCTCGTTCATCATGCGTGGTTGCGCGGCATCTTCGCTGTAAAAGAGCGCGCGCCGTTCCGGATAATCAGCGAAAAAGTGGACAAAAATGGCTTCGCGCAGATCGGTGCCATTCTCCGCAATGGCCAACAGGTTCTGCTCCATCAATTCAGCGTCGGTCATGATCTCTCCCGTCGGAGAAAGGTGATACGGGAGGCGAAAAGCAGCCAGCCCGAATTGCAATTTATTCGCCGTCGGAGGATTCCGCTTTGCGACGGCGTAGAAGAAGCATCACATCCTCCCGGTTGATAGCGCCGATCATCCAGCCCAGCCCAAAATAGACGAGCCCGCCGGACCCGACGAGGACGCTGAGCGCGCCCATCCGCTCAATTGTCGAGCCATTGAACAGCGGGCTGAGGAACATGTTCACGGCATACAGCGTGGCGCCCATGGCTGCGCCAGCGATCAACTGACGGCTGACGCGAGAGGCCACACGACTGGAAACTTGGAAATGGCCTCGCTTGCGCAACGTCACATAGAGCATGGCGCAGTTGAGCCAAGCTGTCAGCGCCAAGGCCAGCGCCAACCCGTAAAGGCCGAAGAAGGGTACCAGAGCAAAGTTCAGCGCGATATTTGCGCCCAGCACCCACATGGCGATGCGGAGCGGCGTCTTTGTGTCCTCACGGGCGAAGAAGCCCGGTGTGAGCACCTTTACCAGCACATAGGCCGGGAGCCCGAGTGCGATGAGTGCCAGCGTGTTGCCGGTGATGATGGCGTCCTGCGGCGTGAACTCACCCCCGCGGAACAGCGCAGTCACCAGCGGTACTCCAGCTGCGGCGAAAGCGATTGCGGCGGGCAGGGTGAGCAACATGCCAAGTTCAATCGCCTGATTCTGGATCTTCTGGGCTTCCTCTGGCTTTCCCTGATCCACAAATTTGCTGATCGAGGGCAGAATGGCCGTGCCAAGCGCGGTCCCGATAATGCCGAGTGGAAGCTGGTTAAGCCGGTCCGCATAGTTAAGATGGGACATCGACCCTTCGGCCAGATAGCTGACGAACTGCGTGTCGATGAGGATGCTGACCTGATAAACCCCGGCCGCAAAGGTCGCTGGAATGACCACGCGAAAGAATTGACGCACGCCCGGTGTCATACGCGGACGGCGCAGCCGCAGGCTGATGCCGGCCGAACGCGCGGCCCACCAGACCAGCGCGAGTTGGATCACGCCGCCAATCACAACCGCAATGGCCAGCGCCTGCGCACTTGCTGCACCGCCTGTCGGCACAAGGAGCAGCGCCGCCAGCATAACGAGGTTGAGCAGCGCCGGAGCAAATGCAGCTGCGGCAAATTTGTGCATGGAGTTCAGGACGCCCGAATAGAGCGAAACGAGGCTGATCAGCATCAGATAGGGGAAGGTGAAGCGCGAGAGCCAGTTGGTCAGTTCAAACTTTGCGGCATCGCCTGCATAGCCCGAGGCGAGGAGCCAGACCAAAGCGGGCATGGCGAGTTGGCCAATGATCGTGAAGGCGAGCAGCACCGGCAAGAAGACGGCGAGCACTTCTTCAGAGAATTTTTTGGCTTCTTCCAGCCCGCCTTCGCCATGATAGCGTTGGCTGAACAAGGGCACGAACCCCGCGGAGAAAGCGCCTTCGCCAAAAAATCGGCGGAAGGTATTGGGAAGGCGGAAAGCCACGAGAAATGCATCGGCATACATATTGGCGCCCAAAACGCGCGCCATCACCATTTCGCGTGCAAAGCCGAGCACGCGGCTGACCATTGTCAGCCCGCCGATCGTTCCAATGGCTTTCCCGAGTTTCACAGGGCTTAAGCGTTACCTTCTGTCGGCAGTCCGCCCTCTTGCTGCGCGGCAAGCTCTGCCTGCTGCATGTAGAGGGAGCCGAAATCAATCGGGTCCAGCATCAGAGGCGGGAAGCCGCCATCGCGCACGGCATCTGCGAGAACGCGGCGGGCAAAGGGGAAGAGCATGGCAGGGGCCTGCGCAAGGAGAATCGGGGCCATCTGATCTTCGGGGATGTTGCGGATACCGAAAAGGCCCGCGTAAACGAGTTCGACAGCGAACGCGGTCTTTTCGGCGCTCTTAGCGCTCACATTGATCTTCACCGACACTTCGTGGACGTCATCTGCGATCTGCGTGTTGCCGATGTTGAAGTTCACATCAATCTGTGGCTGACCCTGCCATTGGAAAACAGCAGGTGCGTTTGGATTTTCGAAAGAAAGATCCTTCACATACTGAGAGATAACACCGACGGCGGGCAGGTTATCTTCGCCGTTTGCAAGGGTTTCGTTCGTATCAGCCATGAGTTGAGCCTGTCCTGTCGTTCGCAAATTGGCGGGAAGAGCCCCACCGGATGGTCAGGCGCGGCGCGTAGCAGGGGGCGGCGAAGAGGGCAATGGCGCAGTTTTCGCGACAATTGCCCAAAGGACCATTTGAAAGCGGCGGCGCGAGGCCCTATGTTAAAGTCTGAAAGGTTACATCCGTGGTAGAAACAGTCCTCTTTGCAATGGTCACCGTCTTTCTGGGTTTGCGGCTATACGCTGTGCTCGGCAAACGCACGGGGCATGAGCAGTCGGCACGTAAGCCTGCGGAAGAACCCGCTGTGACAACTGCGGCTGGCAGCACGACCGATGTGCGCGATAATGGCCCTGCTCGTGTCGCGGGTGCCGCGCCTTTCGATCAGGGTGCAGCCGTCGGCGTCCGCGCAATTGCTGCAGCGGACAATAGCTTTAACCCGGCGGAATTCATCGAAGGCGCCAAGAGCGCCTATGGCATGATCCTTGAGGATTTCTGGAAGGGCGATGTGGACGGGCTGTCGCCTTATGTAAGCGCCTCCGTCCGGGATAGCTTTGCCGATGCTGTCAAAGCGCGCACCGAAGCGGGCGAAGTTCTGGACAACCGCTTGGTCCGGATCGACCGGGCGGCCATTGCATCCGCATCGCTTGAAGGCAAAGTTGCCCGCATTTCTGTGCGTTTTGATGCCGATATCGCCGCGGTCACGCGAGATGCAGAGGGCAATGTTCTTGCTGGATCAATGACCGATGCGCTTGAAACGCATGATGTCTGGACGTTTGAACGCGAAATCCGATCGTCAGATCCCAACTGGATTCTTGTCGATACCGACGAAGCCGACTAACCGGCTCTGGATGCGCCGAAGACTAACCCTCACCGCCATTGCCGCAATCGCCCTGTCGGGGTGCAGTGCGCGTCTCATTCCGCAAGGGCCTAACACGCCTGCAAAGCCCGTATCTTCCAAACCGGAGGCAAAGCCTGCGCCGGTCATTGCTCCGAAGCCCGTTGAGGCGGTAGCGCCAAAGGGCCCGAATGCGGCCATGGCGGGTGTTCTTGCAGGCCCAAGTTATCAGAGTTTTGGTGTCTCGGATGAAGGCGCCACCCGCGCGCTGACTGCGTTTCGTATTTCTTGCGGGTCTTTGCAGCGGCGCACGGACGGGTCTGGCCTAACCAAGGGCAGTGACTGGACCTCTGCCTGCACCGAAGCGGCAACTGCCCGGGATGCTCAAGCCTTCTTTTCCAGCAATTTTGACGTCGTACAGGTCGGCGACGGAAAGACGTTGGCGACCGGCTATTATGAACCGGAGATCGCAGGCGCACGGACCCAATCTGCGCAGTATAACGTACCCGTGTATAAACGGCCGACTGATATCATTGAGGTCGATCTTGGGTTGTTTTCTGATGATCTGAAGGGAAAGCGCATCCGGGGGCGGGTGAAGGGCACAACCCTTGTCCCTTATGCGGATCGCGCCGAAATTGAGGAAGGCGCCCTCTCGGGTCGCGGCCTTGAACTGGCATGGGCGGCAGACCCCGTTGAGTTCTTTTTCCTGCAGGTTCAGGGGTCTGGCCGATTGCGGCTGCCTGATGGCTCGGTCATGCGCATTGGCTATGATGGGCAAAACGGCCGCGACTATACCGGCATCGGAAAGCTGATGAAGGATCGCGGGCTGCTCGGCCCGGGCCAAACCTCGATGCAGGGCATTATGGCCTATTTGCGGGCGAACCCTGAA
>CAJBSR010000572.1 GCA_903958285.1 uncultured Sphingomonadales bacterium | reverse complement strand
GGCGGCGCACTGTGTCAGCAACGGTGCCGGTACGGCCAATCCGATCAAGACGACGGCCTTTTTCAGCAACAGCGCAAATCCAGATACCGTGCTCCACACCGACGCGAGTTCAGTGGCGATCGATATCTCGCATTATGCGGTGAACGCTGGCTACACCGGCGAAGTGATCGACCAGAATGACGTCGCGGTTCTGACGCTCAAGGAGCTCGCACCTAGCTTCGCCACCGGTTACGATATTGATTTCAGCGGCAACCTCACCGGTTCGCAGTTTGAAATTGCTGGTGTCGGTGGTCGTTCGACCATCGGCGGCGCCTTTGGTGTCGACGCTGGCACGGGCCGCCTTCGTCAGGGTGGCAACATCTTCGATTACGCTTGGGGCGATGCGGCCTTTGGCGGCTTCTTCACCGATCGTGACGCCAGTGGCGAAAACTTCTTCGGCACTGCCGATGTGGACTTCTCCTACATTTCTGACTTTGATCGCAGCGGCTTTGCAGCGAACGATACGGCTTGCCGCATCGCAGCAGCCGTTGGCGCTCCCTCCGGCTTTGGCTGCAACACGGGCATCGGCGCCCGCGAAGTTGGCGTCGCCGGTGGTGACTCGGGTGGTCCGCAGTTCATCAACGGCAAGCTCGTTTCGGTCACGTCTTATGGCCTGACCTTCGGAACGAACTTTGGGGACTTCCGCGCGGGCCTCAACAGCTCGTGGGGTGAATTCAACGGCTTTGTGCCGCTGTATATCCACAAGGACTTCATCACGCAGGCGCTCTCCAGCGTTCCCGAACCGGCCAGCTGGGCAATGATGCTTGCAGGCTTCGGCATGATCGGCGGCGCTGTCCGTCGCAGCCGGAAGACCGTTGCGGCCCAAGCTGCCTAAGGCCTGACAGGCACAAAAGAATTGGGGCGGGCGAAGGCAACTTCGTCCGCCCTTTTCTATTGGACCGCGACGACACCCGCGCATGAAAAAGGCCGCCAAAATGGCAGCCTCTCCATCAGACCTTTGCCCTTAGATCAGGCGAAAGCGGGTTGCGGTGCCAGACGCGACATGCCCAACGTCTTGCCCAAGCGGGCGGCGCTCACCGGATTTACGAATTCTGCCTTCAGCAGGCCTTTTTGGCACGACGCTACTGTGGCGAGCATTGCCCCTGCCCCGGGCAGGCGGAGCCGGACCAACGCGCCCTTTTTCAGAGGAAGGGACAGTTTGGCTTCAAAGCCAAATTCCGAAATGTTGGACACGAGGATGTCGCATCCATGGAAGCTCAAAATATCAGATTTCAAGCGCGACCCGTCACAGGGCGCAGCTCCTATCCCTGACGGCGTCTGCAACGCCAGTCTACCCGCAATACGCATATACGACCCTTATCCCCGTCGCCCACTTTGGAGCGCTCGTACTGCGCAAATTGGTCACTTTTGCGACTCACTTTGGCAGCGTTGCGAAGCTGGGTCTTAGACGCATGTGAGTCAAGAGTTATCCACAGGGTGAAAGCGTCAACCTGTCCCAGATCCAAACCCCTTCCGTAAACGTCAATTTGTGATAGCATCACGTTCAAAGACAAAACCATAGGAGAGTCGGAACATGCATGATCTGGTCATTCGCGGCGGCACAGTCGTCGACGGCAGCGGCGGCAAGCCCTTTACAGCGGACGTGGCGGTCGATGGCGGCCTGATCAGCTTGGTCGGCAAGGTCGACGCGCAGGGCCGCGAAGAGATCGACGCGACCGGTCTGATCGTCACCCCCGGCTTTGTGGACGTCCACACCCATTATGATGGCCAGGCCACGTGGGATGCGGAAATGGCGCCCTCCAGCTGGCACGGCGTGACCACGGTCGTCATGGGCAATTGCGGCGTCGGCTTTGCGCCTGCGCGTCCAGACCGTCATGAATGGCTGATCAGCCTGATGGAAGGCGTGGAGGACATCCCCGGCACCGCGCTGGCTGAAGGCATGAAGTGGGATTGGGAAACCTTCCCCGAATATCTGGACGCGCTGGAGCGTCTGCCCCGCACTGTCGATGTCGGCACGCACGTGCCACACGGCGCCGTGCGCGCTTATGTGCTGGGTGACCGCGAACAGCCCGGTGCCATCCCCACCGACGAAGACGTCGCGGAAATGTCGCGCATCGTGGAAGAAGGCGTCCGCGCCGGCGCGCTCGGCTTTTCCACCTCACGCACCGTGTTGCACAAGTCGGTCGACGGCGAACTCGTCCCCGGCACGACGGCCACGGCGGAAGAACTCGTCGCCATCGGCCGCGCCATGGGCCGCGTCGGCTATGGCGTGTTCGAAATGGCGTCAGACATGCGCCGCGAATGGAATGAGTTTGGCTGGATGGGTCAGCTGAGCCGCGAGACCGGCCTGCCCGTCACCTTCGCCGCCCTCCAGTCGATCGCCAAGGAACTGCCGCTCGAAGAACAGATTAGCGAAATGCGCGCGCAGAATGACAATGGCGCCAACATCGTCGCGCAGATCGCGCTGCGCGGCAACGGCATCATCATGGCCTGGCAGGGCACGGTCCACCCGTTCCGTTTCAAGCCTTCCTGGGCCGAAATTGACGGCCTGCCTTGGGATCAGCAGCTCGCCAAGCTGAAGGACCCGGCCTTCAAGGCAAAGATGATCGCCGAAGAGTCGGTCATGCCCGAAAGCGACATTGCGGACTTCCTCAACATCGTCGCCAATGGCTGGTTCACCCATTACGAAATGGACCCGGACTTCAATTATGAGCCGACAGCCGATGAAAGCGTGCTCGCCCGTGCGACCGCAGCCGGTCAGTCGGCAGCTGAATATGGCTATGACCTGCTGATGAAGGATGAGGGCAAGGGCTTCATCTACTTCCCCATCCTCAACTACCGCGACGGCAATCTCGACTTCCTCGAAGACCTTCAGGCATCGGACGACACGGTGAACTCGCTGTCCGATGGTGGTGCACATTGCGGCACCATCTGCGACGCGGCTTCCCCCACCTTCATGCTCCAGCATTGGGTGCGTGACCGGAAGAAGGCCCGTATCAGCCTGGAAGTGGCGATCAAGCGCCAGTGCCGCGATACGGCCATCCTCTATGGCCTGCACGACCGCGGCCTCGTGATGCCCGGCATGCTGGCCGACCTCAACGTCATCGATATGGACCGGCTCAAGCTCGGCAAACCTTGGCTTGCTTTTGACCTTCCCGCAGGCGGCAAGCGTCTGCTGCAGAAGGCCGACGGCTATGTGGCCACAATCAAATCGGGCCAGGTCACTTTCCGCGAAGGCGTGATGCAGGGCGCGACGCCCGGCATCGTTATCCGCGGGCCGCAGACAGCCGAGATGGCGCTGGCCGCGGAGTAGAGGTCACCATTGCTCAGGCCGTTTGGGCTGATCGGTAGACCTCCTCAACCGCTCACCCTGAGTTTGTCGAAGGGCTGTCCTTCCTGTTCACCGAAACAAGAAGGACAGGGCTTCGACAGGCTCAGCCCAAACGGGATGCAGGGGGAGCACCACTCCCCCCTTGCACTCCTGTTCGCCCTCGCTAGCATCCTTGAAAACAAGAAGAAGTGAGGAGCGTTCGGGATGCGGCATATCGCGGTGGTGGGGTCTGGTCCGGCAGGATATTACACAGCCGAAGCTGCACAGAAGAAGTTTGGCGATGACGTCCGTATCGACATTATCGACCGCCTGCCCGTTCCCTATGGCCTGATCCGCTTCGGCGTCGCACCGGACCATCAATCGATCAAGGGCGTGTCCAAGCGCTATGAGGCGGTGAACCTCAGCGAGAATGTCCGCTTTGTCGGCAATGTCACCGTCGGCCGCGATGTCAGCATTGAGGAACTCCAGTCGCTTTACGACGCCGTGGTACTGGCGACCGGCGCGCCCAATGACCGCAAGCTCGGCGTCCCCGGCGAAGACCTGCCGGGCGTGGTCGGCTCAGCGGCCTTTGTCGGCTGGTACAATGGCCACCCCGATTTCGCAGACCTAGACCCTGACATTGAAGGACCGGGTGCGGTCATCGTCGGGAACGGCAATGTCGCGCTGGATGTCGCCCGCATCCTCTCCAAGACGCGTGACGAGTTTCACGGCGCCGATATCGTCGACCATGCGCTGGATAAGCTCGACCATTCGGGCATCCGCCGGATCACCTTCCTAGGGCGGCGCGGACCGCACCAGATTGCCATGACACCTAAAGAACTGGGTGAGCTTGGTCATCTGAAGCGGGCAACACCGATTGTGGACGCAGCCGACCTGCCGCCGGTGGGCGACGATGCCCTGCTGGAGCCCGGCATGCGCAAGTCCGTGGCCCATCTTCGGGAGTTCGCCGCCAACGCCGAAGTCCCCAAAGACATTGCCGTGGAGTTTGATTTCTTTGCGATGCCGGTCGCGCTTGAAGGCGAAGGCCGCGTCGAACGCATGATCGTGGAACGGACCCGCCTTGATGCGGACCTGCGCTCGGTGCCGACGGGTGAACGCTATGTCATTCCCTGCCGTCTGGTTGTTGCCTGTATCGGCTATCAGACACCGCCTATTGAAGGCGTCCCCTATGAACATGGCAGAGGACGCTTCGCCAATGATGAAGGGCGCATATTGCCCGGACTTTACTGTGTCGGCTGGGCGCGCAGAGGCCCCAGCGGGACAATCGGGACGAACCGGCCGGACGGCTTTGCCATTGTCGATCTGATCGCTGAAGATATCACCGGCAACAGCGGCAAATTCGGCCGCCCGGCGCTGGACGCCCTGCTTGAGGGCCGGGGGGTGGACATCGTCACCTTCCGTGACTGGCAAAATATCGACAAGGCCGAGATCGCCCGCGCCCGCGATGGCGCACCGCGCGAGAAGTTTGTTGCTGTGGATGACATGATCGCCGCTTCCCACCCGACAGGATAGGCGGAACCCCCAGCGCCCTCAGGCGGTTTCCTTTTTTCCGAAACAGGAAAAAGGTGTCGCTGCATGCAAAGCCCGAACAAGACCGCCCGCCCGGAGTTATGGGCCGGGCTGGAATGTAGCGTCGTCCGCGTCGGCGACAGCTGGCGCAATCAGGCGATTGAAACGGGCCATGCAGACCGCTCGGAGGATCTGGACCTGCTCGCTGGCCTTGGCATCAAGACGCTGCGCTACCCCGTTATCTGGGAAAGCATTGCGCCGGACAATCCTGACGCCTGTGACTGGAGCTGGCACGATGCGCGGCTAACGCGGTTGCGCGATTTGGGCATCCGCGTGATTGCGGGCCTCGTCCACCATGGCAGCGGGCCGCATTACACCGATTTGCTCGATCCGCTCTTCCCCGAAAAGCTGGCCGCGTTCGCCGCAAAAGCCGCCGCCCGTTATCCGTGGATTGACGCCTGGACGCCCGTTAATGAACCGCTGACCACCGCGCGGTTTTCCTGTCTGTACGGCCATTGGTATCCGCACCGGCAGGACCCCGCCGCCTTTCTGGCCGCGACCCTCAACCAGTGTCGCGGCGTGGCGCTGGCCATGCAGGCGGTGCGCGCCATCACTCCGACCGCGCAATTGATCCAGACGGAGGATTTGGGCCGGACCTTCTCCACCCGGCGTCTCGCCTACCAAGCCGCCTATGAAAATGAGCGCCGCTGGTTGAGCCTCGATCTGCTGGCCGGGCGGATCCAGCCCGATCATCCTTGGGCCGCTGCATTCCATGAGGCCGGGATTGCGGAGGTGCGTCTCTCCGAACTCCGCGACGGCATGGGTCGGCCCGACATCATCGGCATCAATCATTATCTGACGAGCGACCGCTTTCTGGATGAGCGATGCCATCTCTATTCCGGTCTGCCCGCGGGTGGGAACGGGCAGCTCGCCTATGTCGACACTGAGGCCGTCCGCATTCCCGAGGCAGATGGGCAGCTGGGCTGTGCAGCGCGCCTCAAAGAGGCCTGGGACCGCTATCATCTCCCGCTCGCCGTGACGGAGGCGCACAACAGCTGCACCCGCGAAGAGCAGTTGCGGTGGCTGACCGACATATGGGCAGCAGCCTGCTCGTTGGGCGATGCGGGCGTCGACATGCGGGCGGTGACGCTTTGGTCCGTCTTTGGCGCGGTGGACTGGTGTTCACTCCTGACGCGCAAAGACGGCGTCTTTGAACCCGGCCTGTTCGACATGACCGGGCCAAAACCGCGCCCGACACTGGTCGCCAAAGCGGCGCTGGAGATCGCGCAGTCCGGGGCCTTTGCCCATCCCGTGCTCGACACACCTGGCTGGTGGGCGCGCGACACCCGCTTCCTTCGCGAAGGGAAGCTGAAGGCGCGAAATTTGCCCGCCCGCACATCCAGACCGATCCTCATCACCGGCGCGACCGGGACGCTCGGCCGCGCGCTGCTCCGCATCTGCGACGCGCGCGGGCTGCATGCCGTTGCCACAACGCGGGCGGACCTCGACATCACCGATGCAGCGGCCATCGACCGGACGATGGCCGATCTCAATCCATGGGCGGTCATCAACGCCGCCGGTTTTGTTCGCGTCGCCGATGCGGCCAAGGAGCATGACCGCTGTTTCGCTGAAAATGCGACCGGGCCGGAACGGCTCGCCCAAGCGTGCGCCGCGCGGGATATGCCCTTCGTCACCTTCTCTTCTGATCTTGTATTCGATGGCCAAGGTGCGCGGCCTTATCTCGAAAGCGACACCGCGAATCCCCTGTGCACCTATGGGTCGAGCAAGCACGCGGCAGAGCAACTTGTTACAGCGGCGTGGGACAAAGGCCTCATCATCCGCACCAGCGCCTTTTTCGGGCCGTGGGACCGGCACAACTTCATTTGGTCCATCCTAGATCGCCTCCACCGGGGCACGCCAGTGACGGCGAACGCCCATGAGATCGTGTCTCCCACCTACGTGCCGGACCTTGTGCACGGCACACTCGACCTCCTGCTTGATGGCGAACAGGGGCTTTGGCACCTCACAAACCCCTGCGAAATCAGTTGGTTCGATCTGGCCCGCGCGGCAGCTCGCCATGCCCGGCTCGACACGCAAGGCATCACCGCCGAGACCTCAACACCCCCGCGCAGCACGGCGCTGACAACCGCGCGCGGGCTGGTGCTCCCCCCGCTCGACCAAGCGCTCTTTGCCTATGCGCGCGACAATGAAATGGCATGGGCCGCCTGATCGCTACGTTTCTAGGATATTTGCCGAACTGTTCTACTTGAATAATACAGTGTTTCGTTCCATCTATAGGGCAGATTTGAAGGAGATGCCCGTGGCAACGACTGTCGAGGACACTGGAATCACATTGACCGCGCCCGATCCGGTGCCGGTCGTCGCGCCCGCAAAGGCGGCAGGGCTTGTGCCGATTGACGACACGAAGAAGTCAGCACTGGAAGAAAAGGCCGAGGCCTTTGTTGCCGAACTCGTCGTGCTGGACGCCAACTCGCCTGAGTTTGGCAAGAAGGTCGATCAGCTCGTCAACATGGGCCGCCGCGAAATTGCGGATGCCGCGGGCCAGTCCAACCGCTTCCTCGACCGGCCCGTCCGCGCGATGGATCAGGACTCAACCGTCGGCGCGAACTTGGCCGAATTGCGCCGCACGATTGAAGACCTTGACCCCGGCAAGAAGGACGATCTGTTCACCCGCAAAAAGCTGTTCGGGATCATCCCTTATGGCAGCAAGCTGCGCGATTATTTTGACAGCTACAAATCGAGCCAAGGGCATATCGCCTCCATCCTGTCCCACCTCGCGTCGGGCAAGGATGAGCTGCTGAAGGACAATGCCGCCATTGATGTGGAGCGCCAGACGCTCTGGGCGGCGATGGGTCGGCTGGAACAGATGATCCTTGTGTCCAAGGCCCTCGATACCAAGCTGGAAACGAGCGCCGCCGACATTGAGATGAATGACCCCGCCAAGGCCAAGGCGATCCGCGAGACCGCGCTCTTCTACACCCGCCAGCGCACCCAGGATTTGCTCACGCAAATGGCCGTGACGGTGCAGGGCTATCTCGCGCTTGATCTCGTGAAGAAGAACAATGTCGAATTGATCAAGGGCGTCGACCGCGCCTCGACCACCACCGTCTCTGCTTTGCGGACCGCTGTCACCGTTGCGCAGGCGCTGGTCGGGCAGAAGCTGGTGCTGGATCAGATCACCGCCCTCAACACGACGACCGCGAATATCATCGATTCCACGGGTGAAATGCTGAAGAACCAGACGGCGCGCATCCACGAACAGGCGGCGAGCTCGACCATCCCGGTCGAAACGTTGCAACGCGCCTTCCAGAACATCTATCTGACGATGGACCAGATCGACACCTTCAAGGCGAAGGCGCTGATCTCCATGAAGACGACTGTCGAAACTCTGGGAGACGAAGTCGAAAAGTCCAAGGGCTATATCGCCCGTGCTGAGGGACAAGCGCAGGCCGCGATCGACTCCAGCGCGCCCAATCCCTTCGCGCCGGTCGAATAAGGGGCGGCGATGCGCAGCGAAGACGTTCTGGCCCGGGCAGAAGCCGCACTCCAGCGACATGGCGGCCAATCCCGCCTGCAGCAGCGGGCCATCCGTCGCCTGGTCAACAGCGGTAAGATCAAGGCCAAGCGCGTCTTGTGGCTGTCGCTTGCCTTCCTCATCGGCGTACCTGCCTTTGCGATGCTCATCAGCCCGATTGGCATCATGGGCTTTTTGCTCAGCGTCATGCTGTTCTTTGGATTGGCGCTGGCCGCCGTCATCCTTCCTGCCGGCTTGCGCGTGGACCCGGAACGACTGCCGACAGCGCCACTCAAGTCGCTACCACTGACCACTGAGGTCTGGCTTGCCGGGCAACGCCGCGCCTTGCCGCCACCGGCCCAAAGACTGGCCGACTCCATCGGCGTCAAGCTGGAACAGCTGACCCCGCAATTGCAGGCGCTGGATGAAAAGGAGCCCGCCGCGCTCGAAATCCGCCGCCTGATTGCGGACGAACTGCCCGAGCTCGTCAACGGCTATCTGCGCGTGCCCGATCACCTGCGGCGCGACGGGCTGAATGGCATGAGCCCCGACAAGCAGCTCGTCGAAGGCCTCAATGTTGTGGAAAGCGAACTCCAGCGGATGAGCGAACAGATCGCCTCAGGCGACCTGCAACGCATCGCGACACAGAGCCGATATCTGGAGCTGAAATATCAGGGGATGGAGTAGGGGTTCCCCCCCATCGTCATGCTGAACTTGTTTCAGCATAACAGAGCGGCGCCTCTCATATGGCCGGTGTAGACTGCCCCAGACCCGTTATCCCGAAACAAGTTCGGGATGACGAAGGAAGAGAATACCCCCTATTGATACCCCGCCTGCCACATGGCGTTGAGCGCCATGACGGCCAGCAGCATGAAGCCAATCCAATCAATCGTTTTGTTGCGGCGGCGTGGGGTCATGCGGCATCCTCTACACCGCGCGCCGGCTTTTCGAACGGACAACAACCTCCGCTCCGGCGCTATTAACCATCTCATTTGGCGGCGCTATTTTGAGTGAGCCGCCTCGCCCCTTGCTTTTTGCCCCCGCATCCGCCAATGCCCCGCCTTCCCCAAAAGGGAATCGAAGAAAGCCGGAGGGGCGACCGCATGGGGCGGCGTCAGCGATCGGCCAGGAAAGGCAAGCTTTATGGCTCTTTATGAGCACATTTTTCTTGCGCGTCAGGATCTGGCTCAAGCCCAGGTTGACGCGTTGGCGGCAACAGCCACCGAAATCGTCGAAACAAACGGCGGTAAGGTCTCTAAGACCGAAACATGGGGCCTTCGTACCCTCGCCTACAAAATCGCCAAGAACCGCAAGGCTCACTATGTGATGCTTGCCTTCGAAGCACCCGGCGACGTTGTTGCCGAACTCGAGCGTCAGACGCAGATCAACGAAGACGTGCTCCGCTACATGACCGTTAAGGTTGATGAGCAGGAAGCCGGTCCGTCGGTGATGATGCGTAAGGGCGAGCGCGACCGCAAGCCGCGCCGCGACGACGAAGCTCTAGATTTCTAAGGAAGGCACCAGACCATGGCACGCCCATTTTTCCGCCGGCGCAAGAGCTGCCCGTTCGCAGCCAAGAACGCCCCGAAGATCGATTATAAGGACGTCCGTCTGCTTCAGGGCTTTGTCTCTGAACGTGGCAAGATCGTTCCGTCGCGCATCACCGCCGTTTCTGCAAAGAAGCAGCGCGAACTGGCCCAGGCCATCAAGCGCGCCCGTCACATCGGGCTTCTGCCCTTCATCGTGAAGTAAGGAATACACCCGATGGAAGTCATCCTTCTCGAACGCGTCGAAAAGCTCGGCGCAATCGGTGACGTGGTCACCGTCAAGAACGGCTTTGCCCGCAACTTCCTGTTGCCGCGCAACAAGGCGCTTCGTGCCAACGAAGCCAACCGCAAGCTGTTTGAAGCAAATAAGGCGAAGATCGTCGCCGATAACGAAGTCAAGCGTACGGAAGCCGAAGCGGCCTCCAAGGGCATTGACGGCGTCTCGGTTACGCTCATCCGTCAGGCGTCTAACACTGGCCAGCTTTATGGTTCAGTGGCTGTGCGCGACATTGTCGAAGCGCTCGTCGCTGATGGCAAAAAGGTCGGCAAGCAGCAGATCGTCCTCGACAAGCCGATCAAGGCTATTGGCCTGTATGAAGTGAAGGTCTCACTCCACGCGGACGTGTCGGTCACCATCAAGGTGAACGTTGCCCGCTCGCCGGAAGAAGCCGATCTGCAGAGCCAGGGTGTCGATGTCATGGCCTCGATGTTCGAAAAGGACGTCGCAGGGTTCACCGAAGATTTCGATCCCAATGCCGAACCCGGCACGATTGCCGAAGAAGGCACCGAAGCCCCCGCCGCGGCGGAAGGTTCGGACGACGCCTGATCGGTTATCCGACAGTCAAGTTCACGAAAAAGGTCGGCCTTCGGGTCGGCCTTTTTTGTTTGAGGGTGGAGCCTGACACAAAACCCGCTCGCCCTGAGCCTGTCGAAGGGCCGCCCTTTCTGGGTGCAAAAGTGAAAGGACAGGGCTTCGACAAGCTCAGCCCAAACGGGTGTCCAACTTTCCTTCGCCGCACAGGTCTCCTAAAGCTGGTTCATGACCCTGCCCTCAACCCCCGATCATATCCGCACCCTCCTCACCTCACTCGGCGTAGAGGAAGCCCGCTGGACCTCCGGCGCGCGCGCCATCGCCTCCCCCATTGACGGCGCCATTGTGGCCACCGTCGCCGATGCATCCACCGATGACGTCGCCGTTGCTGCCGCTCGTGCCGAAGACGCCTTCCACCAATGGCGCACCGTCCCGGCCCCCGTGCGGGGAGAGCTCGTCCGCCGCCTCGGCAATGCCCTGCGCGACAACAAGCAGGCACTGGGCGAACTGGTGACGCTCGACTGTGGCAAGCCCATTTCCGAAGGGCTGGGCGAAGTGCAGGAGATGATCGACATTTGCGATTTCGCGGTCGGCCTGTCCCGTCAGCTCTACGGCCTCACCATCGCCAGCGAACGCCCGATGCACCGGATGAGTGAAACATGGCATCCGCTCGGGCCGGTCGGCATCATTACCGCCTTCAACTTTCCCGTCGCGGTCTGGTCATGGAATGCCGCGCTGGCGCTCGTCTGCGGTAACAGCATCATCTGGAAACCGTCGGAGAAGACCCCGCTCACAGCCCTTGCTGTGCAAGCGTTGCTTGAGACGGTGGCAGCGGATTTTGAAGCGGCTCCTCCGCATCTCTCCCAGCTGATCCTCGGCGGCGCAGATACGGGCGCGGCCCTCACCGATGATCCGCGCATTCGCCTTGTCTCGGCCACGGGCAGCACGCGGATGGGCCGCATTGTGGGCGAGCGCGTCGCCCGCCGCTTTGGCCGGTCACTGCTCGAACTCGGCGGCAACAACGCGACAATCGTCAGCGCCAAGGCGGACCTTGATCTGGCCCTGCGTGCCTCGGCCTTCGGGTTCATGGGCACGAGCGGCCAGCGCTGCACCTCGCTGCGCCGCCTGTTCGTGGAACGCCCCATCCATGATGACATGCTGGCCCGCATCCGCGCGGCGGCATCGTCAATTCGCATCGGCGACCCCCGCGACACCGACACGCTGATGGGGCCGCTGATCGACGAAGCCGCCTTTGATGCGATGCAAGCTGCACTCACCGCCGCCCAAGATATGGGCGGCACGGTCACCGGCGGTGCGCGCATCGACTGCCCCGGCGTTTACGTCACCCCCGTAGTCGTCAGCCTACCCGCACATGACGGCCCGGCGTTGACCGAAACCTTCGCGCCGATCCTCTACGTCTTTGCCTATGACACACTCGAAGAAGCCATTGCCCTCCAGAACGCGGTGCCGCAGGGCCTCTCCTCGTCCATCTTCACAACGGACCTGCGCGAGGCGGAGCTGTTCACGTCCGCCGCAGGCAGCGACTGCGGCATCGCCAACGTCAACATTGGCACCTCGGGCGCGGAAATTGGCGGGGCTTTTGGCGGCGAGAAAGAAACCGGCGGCGGGCGGGAATCCGGGTCCGACAGCTGGAAAGCCTATATGCGGCGCCAGACGAGCACGGTGAACTATGGGAGCGCGCTGCCACTGGCGCAGGGCGTGACGTTCGAGATTTAAAACACACCGTTCGTCCCGAGCGACGTCGAGGGACGTATGGCGCCACGTGTCTCGACTTCGCTCGACACGAAGGGAATGGTGAGGGGCGCCCCCGTCAGTAACTCCGCGGCAACCCCAGCACATGCTCTGACAGATAGCTGAGGATCAAATTCGTGCTGATGGGCGCGACGGTATAGAGCCGCGCCTCGCGGAACTTGCGTTCAACGTCATATTCTTCCGCAAAGCCGAAGCCGCCGTGCGTCTGTACGCACATGTCGGCAGCCGCCCAGCTCGCTTCTGAGGCGAGCATCTTCGCCATATTGGCTTCCGCGCCCGGATTGCCGCCTGCGTCGAACACTTGCGCGGCGTGGTGGACCATCAGTTCCGCCGCGCACATCTGCGCATAGCAACGGGCGATGGGGAACTGGACGCCCTGGTTCTGGCCGATGGCGCGGCCGAAGACCTGCCGTTCCTTGGCATAGTCGGTCGCCTTGTTGATGAACCATTTGGCGTCGCCGATACATTCCGCCGCGATCAGGATGCGTTCGGCATTCATGCCGGAGAGGATGTAGCGGAAGCCCTTGCCCTCTTCGCCGATCAGCGCGCTCGCGGGGATGCGCATGTCATCGAAGAACACCTCGGTCGTCGAGTGGTTCATCATCGTGCGGATGGGCTTGATGGTCATACCGTTGCCGACAACCTCGCGCATATCGACGAGGAAGATGGAGAGGCCTTCGGTCTTGCTGGCCACCTCTTCCCGCGGGGTGGTGCGGGCAAGGAGGAGCATCAGGTCCGAATATTCCGCGCGGCTCGTCCAGATCTTCTGGCCGTTGATGACGTAGTCATCGCCGTCCCGCACAGCGACGGTGCGCAGCGAGAGGGTGTCCGTGCCGCTGGTCGGTTCAGAGACACCGAAAGCCTGCAAACGCAGCGACCCGTTGGCGATGCCAGGCAGATACTTCGCTTTCTGATCCTCACTGCCATATTTGAGAAGCGTGTTCATGATGTACATCTGCGCGTGCGCCGACGCGCCGTTGCAGCCTGCCGCCTGAATTTCCTCCATGATGATCGCAGCGGCATCGAGGCTGAGGCCCGAGCCGCCATAGCTTTCCGGAATGAGGGCGGCGAGGAACCCGGCTTTAGTGAGAGCGTCTACGAACTCCCCCGGATAGGCACGCGCAGCGTCCTTTGCGCGCCAATATTCGCCGGGGAATTCCGCGCAAAGCGCCTGCACGGCGCGGCGGATTTCGGCGATGTCGTTGGTCTCGCTCATGTCAGTCTTTCCCGGTTGCGGTGGCGGCCATCACCTGACGGCCATCAGAGGCAAAGGCCCCAAGTTCAATGTCATTGCCCTGCCCGCGCATCACAAGATGCAGCACCTCCCCACAGATGGCAGGGGACGTGCCCCGGAAGGCGAAGCTGACGAGCGCATTGTCGCCCAACTCCGCCTGCGCCAGTTGCAGCAGCTTGGTCGCCGTCAGCGGCCCATGGACGACGAGCCCGCGATACCCCTCTTCGGCGGTCGCATAGGGCAGGTCATAATGGATGCGGTGGCTGTTGAAGGTCAGCGCGGAGAAGCGGAACAGCAAAGGCTCCGTCGGGACGAGCGCGCGGTGCGCGTCCCATCCTGCGGGGTCGAAAAGCTCCGGCCCCGGCGGCGGCGGCACCGGAGCGCTCCCGGCAGGCGCAGCACCGCGATAGACGATGGACTGGACCTCACGGACAGCGGTGCCGTCTTGATTGTTCGTCTGATGCTCCACCTCTACAAAGACAAGATCGCCTGACCCGCCGGATTTGGCGGTGACCGACAGGACCTTGGACGTCCGCGTGATGGTGTCGTCGATCTTGAGAGGAGCCATAAACGCGACCTTGCTCGACGCCCACATCCGGCGCGGCAGTGGCACGGGGGGCAGGAAGGAGTCCGGGCTGTCATCGCGCAGCGGGTGACCATCCGGCCCAAGTTGCGCGGTCCGCGCGTCGGGCAGACAGAGCGCCCAGTGGATCGCCTGCGGCATCACGCCATCCGCCGAAATGTCGCGATCGAGCATCGCCAGCCAGCGCGATGCCATCCCCGTGTCGATCCGGTCCATCCGCGTCTCGATCCGGCCGACCCAGTCGTCCCACGCCCCCATCAGTTGCGCCCTCCGGCCAAGCCCTTGGCGATCACCTGCGCCTGAATTTCGGCCGCGCCTTCAAAGATGTTGAGGATGCGCGCGTCGCACAGGATGCGGCTGATTTCATATTCGAGCGCATAGCCATTGCCGCCATGAACCTGAAGCGCGGCATCGGCATTGGACCAGGCCGTGCGCGCCGCGAGCAGCTTCGCCATGCCCGCCTCGATGTCACAGCGCTTGCCCGAATCCTTGGCGCGCGCCGCCGCATACGTCAGTTCACGCGAGAGGATGAGATCAACAAGGCTCATCGCCAATTTGTCCGACACACGCGGGAAGGTGACAATCGCCTTGCCGAATTGCTTGCGGCCCAGCGCATAATCCAGACCCAGTTCCAGCGCGCGTTTCGCCACCCCCACGGCACGAGCCGCCGTCTGAATGCGGGCGCCTTCAAAGGTGCGCATCAATTGCTTGAAGCCCTGACCTTCTTCGCCGCCGAGCAACGCATCGGCAGGTGCGGTCATCGCGTCGAACTGCAACGCATATTCACGCATCCCGCGATAGCCGAGCACTTCGATCTCGCTGCCCGACATGCCGGATGCCGGGAACAGATCAGCGTCTGTCCCGCGCGGCTTGGGGACGAGCAGCATCGACAAACCCGCATAGCCCTTCGCATCAGGGAGCGTGCGGGCGAGCAGCGTCATCATGTCTGACCGGCTGGCATGGGTGATCCATGTTTTGGCCCCGTCGATGACCCAATGATCACCCTCCAGCCGTGCCCGTGTCTGGAGCGAGCCGAGGTCGGAGCCGGTGTCGGGTTCCGTGAACACGGCGGTCGGCAGCACCTCCCCGCTTGCGATCTTGGGGAGCCAATGCGCCTTTTGCGCGTCTGTCCCACCCAGCGTGATGAGTTCGCCCGCAATTTCTGACCGCGTGCCGAGCGACCCCGCGCCGATCCAGCCGCGCGACAATTCTTCAGTGACGATGCACATGACGAGTTTGGAGAGGCCCAGCCCGCCAAAGTCTTCGGGAATGCAGACGCCAAAGGTGCCCAGTTCCGCCATCGCCGCGACCGTCGCATCAGGGATCAGATCATTGGCCAGATGCCATTTATGCGCATGCGGTAGGATTTCGGCATCGGTGAAGCGGCGGAACTGATCACGGATGGCATCGAGCTCGGCATCGTGAAAGCTTTCGCTGGGCCAATTTCCGGCCCCCAGATGTTGGCCAACAGCGGCCCGCGTCGCAGCATAGTCCGCGTCGAGCAACGGCGCGCAAGCCTGTGCGAGTGTCCGGGCGGACTCACCCAGCCCAAGATCAGCAGGGCGGAAGATTTCATTCTGCCCCATCGGCAGACCACCGATGAGCTGCGCGATGGTTTCGGCAAAGGCAAGGTCTGCGACCAGCGCGTCAACCGGATTGGCATCGCCATTGCGCGCCCGCCAGTCGAGCATGGCTTCGAGGGCCGCCACACTGGTCGCGACCCAAGCAAAGCCATGGGCGGCGCGCTGATCCTCTTGGTCGCGCGATGCTAACGCGACACGGGCCGCGTCGCGATAGGTCTGCGCGGCGGAAAGGTAAGTCCGCATCAATCCTCCCCCACCGGGGGAGGGGGACCATGCGAAGCATGGTG
>CAJBSR010000571.1 GCA_903958285.1 uncultured Sphingomonadales bacterium | reverse complement strand
GCTAATTTTACTGCTCATTTTGCCGGTCATGGTATTGACGTTGAATTAAAAATGCTTCTTTCAAATGGTCAATCTATTGGTTCATTGATTATCAAAGAAGCCGTTCTCAACATGGATGATATGATTGTCATGGGAGGTTACGGACATTCGCGCTTTAATGAGTGGATATTAGAGCAGAATCCGATCAGGTTGCATCGTAGCCTGCGGCGCTGAAGTAGTTTGCACATTCGGCGGGCGGGAAGAGATCGATGATGCGACCGATCGCGGCCCACAGACCGTTGACGGTGCGCTCGGAGGCCTTTCGGAGCAGCGCCTTAAGCTTGGCGAAGGCGTTCTCGATGGGGTTGAAGTCGGGACTGTAAGGCGGGAGGTAGCGCAACTCGGCGCCCGCCGCCTCGATCATCTGGCGCACACGCGGCCCCTTGTGGCTGGACAGGTTGTCCATGACGACGATGTCGCCGGGCCGCAGTTCCGGGATCAGCACCTTGGCGACATAGGTTTCGAAAGCGTCGCGGTTGATCGGCCCGTCAAGAACGAAGGGCGCGATGAAGCCGCGCAGCGTCAGAGCGCCGACGAAGGTCGTCGTCTTCCAGTGTCCATGCGGCACGCCCACCCGAAGTCGCTCGCCGCGTCGGCAGCGCCCGTGGCGGCGCGCCATGTTGGTCGAGGCCCAGGTCTCGTCGATGAAGACCAGCCGGTCGGGATCGAGGTCGAGTTGATCCTCGAACCATTGTTCGCGTCGGATCAGGACGTCGGGGCGGTCCTGTTCGGTGGCGTGCGCGGTCTTTTTTTTCGCGTGATGGCGTGACGCGCGAAGAAGCGCTGGATCGTGCCGAAGCCGAAGATGAGACCTTGCTCCGCCAAGCTCGCGCGAACCTCCTCGATGGTCGCATCCCTGTCTGGCCCAAGCGCCGCCATCACCGCTTGATGATGGGCCTCGATCCGATCCGAGCGCCGGTCGCCGCCAAGCCGCCCAGGGCGCGGGTCGCCCTGCTCACGCTCCAGCTTGCGCCAGCGGCTGACGCTGGCGGCGCTCACGCCAAAACGATCCGCAGCCTCGCGATGCGTCGCGCCTGCTGACACAGCTCCCAGAACACGAACCCGAAGATCGACAGAAAGCGCTCGCGACATGCCTGCCGGCCCCCATCCGGCAGACAGTCTGAATCATGAGGCTTCTGTGAGGTCCGCGGCTGGGTTCCTCCACGCGCGCGGATGCGGACCTCATTGAAGCCTGATTGAATGAAGCTGCGGGTTATTTTGCGCTGCGCTCTATGGGCATTGTTCGAGGCCGCCGTGCGTGGGGTGGTTCTGGCGGCTGCATTGGATACGCGTTGCTGGAGTACAGCGACGATAAGATCCAGCGCCGACGCCATCCGATATCGCCGCGAGCATTGATGGCTCACCCCGGCATACTGTTGAAAAAGCGCCACTTCGCATGGGATATGGTTCGCTACGGCTGTTCGGCGTAACGGGATCAGGGAGATGATATCGGCGGGGTGGGGGCGTACTTGGGCTCATGATGTGTCGCAGTGGAATGGCCCGGCCTTCGCTCGGGATGGATGAAAGCGGCGGGGAAGCTCCACGACAAGGCGCATGACGCCGCCGCATTCGCGACAGGCAGGCGCGTCCACACGCGTTCGCGGCTGGGCTTTGGCGCTCGCCGCAGGGTCGGTCTGTTCCTGTTGATCGGCCAAAAGCGATCGGCACAGAGCCAGTCTGGTGGCGCGATGTCCATTGGCCATGAAGCCGAAGTGACGAATGCGATGGAAGCCGTCCGGCAGGGCGTGCAACAGGAAGCGACGAATGAACTCGTCGGGGGACAGCTTCATGATCTTTGTCGCGTCGTTGTGTCGGTAATCCTTCCAGGTGAACCCGACATGATCGTCGTCGATCTCGACGATGCGGCTATTGGCGATGGCGACGCGGTGCGTGTAGCGCCCGAGATAGGCGAGCACCTGGGCAGGACCGCCGAATGGTTTTTTGGCGTAGACGACCCAGTCGATGCGTCGTGCCGTTGTGAGCAGCGCATGCCAACAAGGCGGGTCGGCGAGGGATGCGAGTTCGCCGAAGAAGTTCAGCCCGCCGAGGTCGAAGGCCTTTTGCAGGCGTTCGAGGAACAACCGGCGAAAGAGCCTCGCCAGCGGTTTGACCGCGAGGAAGAAATCGGGACGTCCCGCGATCCAGCGGGTTCCATCGGGTGAAAGGCCGCCGCCGGGCACAACGCAGTGGACATGGGGGTGATGAGTCAGCGTCTGCCCCCAGGTGTGCAGGACGGCGAGGAAGCCGATTTGCGCGCCCAGGCGACGCGGATTGGCGGCCAGCGTCGTCATGGCTTCGGCCGCCGCCGAGAAAAGGATGGCGTAGACCGTCGCCTTGTTTTGGAAGGCGATCGCGGCGATGGGCGCGGGCATGGTGAATACGACATGGAAGTATGGAACCGGCAGCAGTTCGGCTTGCCGGTCCACCAGCCATTGCGCGCGCGCCGCGCCCTGACATTTTGGACAGTGCCGGTTGCGACAGGAGTTGTAGGCGACGCGAACGACGCCGCAATCGTCGCAGGCCTCGACGTGGCCGCCCAGAGCCGGAGTGCGGCAGGCGACGATGGCGCCCATGATCTTCTTTTCGACGCGGCTGATATGGCCGACGTGCGCCAACCGGTAAGCGTCGCCGTGGCGGCGAAAGACATCCGCGACTTCCAGACGAACGCCACGCGCTTGTCCGTCAAAAGCGCGCGGCTCCTTGCTCACCACGGGGTCTCAACCCGGCGCGGCGATCTCCAGGATCAGGCGGTCGAAGGGGCTTTGCGTCGCTCGGATCACATCGGTCGAGACGCGGGTATAGAGCGCGGTCGTCATCAGGCTGTTGTGGCCGAGCAGGACCTGGATGATCCGGATGTCGGTTCCGGTCTCCAGCAGATGCGTCGCGAAACTGTGGCGCAAGGCGTGCAGCGTCACTCGTTTGGCGAGGCCCGCTTCCTCGACAGCCGCACGGCAAGCGGTGTGCAGGGCGGCCGGATGGATCGGGCGATCCGGGTCGCGCCCGGGAAACAGAAACGTCTTTGGCCTGGCGAGCCGCCAATAAGTGCGCAGGACGCCGAGCAATTGCGGTGAAAGCATCGCTTCTCGATCTTTACCGCCCTTGCCGTGGCGCACGTGGATGACGCCGCGCGCGCTGTCGATATCGGCGACCCGCAAGCTCGCGACTTCCGCCGCCCGAAGCCCGGCGGCATAGGCTGTAGCTAGCGCCGCCCGGCTCTTCAGGCCCGAAACCGCCTGAAGAAAGCGCACGACTTCGTCGGCGCTGAGCACGACCGGCAGCTTGTGCGGTTCGCGCGCGTAGGGGATGAGCTCGGGGATGTCGGTTCGCCTGAGCGTCACGCCGTAAAAGAACCTCAGGGCGCACACGATCTGGTTGAGCCCGGGCCACGAGATGCCCGTCCCCGCCAGATGCACCTGAAAAGCCCTGATGTCCTCGACATCCAACCGATCCGGCGACCGGCCGAAATGTCGGCTCAACTTCGAAACCGCGCTGATGTAGGATCGCTGTGTCGCGGGAGAAAGATTACGGATTGTCATGTCTTCGATCATGCGGCGACGAAGAGGGCTCAACTCGGCCATCTGGAAACTCCTGTCTGAGGGGTGGGCTCCAACACCCACATATTCTCAGACAAAAGGCTCCTCAAGCGAACGCGCCGAGCCGCCGCGGTAGCGGCTTCGTTCAATCACTTCCAGCCTGATTTGGGAATCCCCTACGATTCAATCAGCTCGGGTTCCGCTCTAGCGACAATTTCAGCAGCCAATTCAACTGCATCTGAATGGTATTGGTTATGCTCGTTTTCCATTTTAATCTCCAAAATATTCATTTTTCTAAGCACGATAGTACTTAATTTATTTCTCATAATCCTGGTTGGTTAATTAATTAATAATTTTGCGCAAATATATTTAAAACTACATTGTAAAATATTTATTTAGATGAATATTGGATGCTGCTGATTGATTGGTTTATAGTAGATCACCTTATCGACCGCTCAGGGAAAATCCTATGATCAAATCAGAGCTTGTTAGGAAGATCATCAAAACCTATCCCGAGTTGTATCAGAGAGATGCTGATTTGATCATCAATACGATTTTCAATGAAATCTCAGAGGCATTGGCACGTGGAGATCGGGTTGAGATCCGCGGCTTTGGTTCATTTAATACAAAAGAAATCGAAGCCCGTGTGGGGCGCAATCCAAAGAGTGGGCAAAAGATACCGGTTGAGGAAAAAATCAAACCGGTGTTTAGAGCCGGCAGGGAATTGAAAAAACGGATC
>CAJBSR010000570.1 GCA_903958285.1 uncultured Sphingomonadales bacterium | reverse complement strand
TGGCAGAAGACATGTGTGCTCTTCAACCAGTCATTTCACATGGCGGAACTGCTTGTCGAAGGCCCCGGCGCGTTCGCGCTGCTCAATCGTCTCGGCATCAACAGCTTTAAGGGCTTCGTCCCCGGCAAGGCCAAGCAGTTTGTTCCGTGCACGCCCGACGGATTTGTCATTGGCGATGTGATCCTGTTCTATCTGGATGACGAAAGCTTCAATTTGGTTGGCCGCGCGCCGACGCTGAATTGGGTCATGTACAATGCCGAAGTCGGCAAGGACGACGTGAAGCTGACCTATGACGAGCGCTCGGCAGCCCGCCCTGATCCGTTTGGTCGCGTCAATTATCGCTATCAGATCCAGGGCCCGAACGCCGCTCAGGTGATCGAAGCAGCCACCGGCCAGCCCGCGCCGGACCTGAAGTTCTTCAACATGTGCTGGATGGAGATTGCCGGCAAGAAGGTCCGCGCTTTGCGTCACGGCATGGCCGGCCAGCCTGGCTTTGAGCTTTTCGGCCCGATGGCTGAAGGTGACGCCGTGCACGCAGCGTTGGTCGAAGCTGGCAAGGCCCATGGTATGCGCCTTGTCGGTGGTCGCGCCTATTCATCCAACACGCTGGAATCGGGTTGGATCCCGTCGCCTCTGCCCGCCATCTACACAGGTGAGGCTTTGAAGCCCTATCGTGAATGGCTGACGGTCAACCACTATGAAGCTAAGGCGTCGATCGGCGGCAGCCACGTTTCTGACAATGTCGAAGACTATTACCTGACGCCTTGGGATCTGGGTTACGGGCCGTTCGTCAAGTTCGACCATGACTTTGTCGGGGCCGAAGCACTCAAGAAGATGGACGCAGCGCCGAAGCGTCAGAAGGTGACGCTGGCGCTCGACAACGACGCATTCCTCGATGCGTTTGGAACAGCGCTGGGCAGTGGCGACCGCGCGAAATTCTTCGAATTTCCGTCAGCTGTCTATTCTATGCACCCGTTTGATCTCGTCACCGTTGGCGGCAAGACCGTCGGCCTCTCCACTTGGATTGGATACAGCTCGAACGAAGGCCGCATGCTGACGTTGGCGATGCTGGATGCTGAACATGCAGTCCCCGGCACCGAAGTGTCGCTGGTTTGGGGTGAGCCCAATGGCGGCACCAAGAAGCTGACCGTTGAGCCGCACAAGCAGGTCGAAATCTCAGCTGTTGTGAGCCCTGTGCCTTATGCTGATGTCGCCCGCACCGGCTATGCCAATGGCTGGCGCACGCGTCAGGCCTGACCCAAGAGGGCGGATGCCTGAACCAGTAATTCCGTCGCGCGCGCTTCGATCTCCGGATTGAAGCGCGCTGCCGGAATGGCGACGCTGAACGCCCCCAAGGCTGCGCCATTGCGCCAGGCAACCTTGCCGAGTGCGCAGATTCCCATCGTAAATTCCTCGCGCACATGGGAGAGCCCCGTGTTGCGGATCAGGTCGAGCTCGCGCCGCAGGGCGTCGGCTTCGGTGATGGTGTTTGCGGTGAAGCGTTCCCGCGGGACCGTTGAAAGATACGCGTCGAGCCGGTGTGGCTCGAACGTGGCGAGCAAAGCCTTGCCCGCGGCAAAGGCATGGAGTGGCGCGCGGCGGCCTTCTTCCACAGCATAGCGCAACGCTTGCCCGCTTATGGCACTGGCAATGGCTTCGATTTCACTGTCTCGGACAACAAAAAACGCGGTGGTTTCGTCAATCTTGTCGCGGATCGATTCAATCAGCGGGCGAACCGACTCCCGAAGCGAGGCGCCGCTGTCCGCCGGCGACAGGCGGGCAAGGGCAGGGCCGGCGGCATAGTTGCGCCCCTCACGCACCAAATAGCCAAGGCCCACCAGCGTCGTCAGCAGATATGACATGCTGCTCGCCGGAATGGGCTTGATCGTCCCGATCTCATTGGCGGACATTGGACGGCCCATGGCGACGATGGTTTCAAGAATCTCAAGTGCACGGACAGCGGACTTGACGGATTCCCCTTGTTTGGCAGCGTTCATCTGCTCGTTCTATTTCGCATATATGAAACACTCAACCTGTTGTTTGTGTTGCCAACCCTTGTTAGGCGGAGAGGCAAGGAGATACGCGCTGTGACGGACACTGAAACGATGCTGGCGGAACACGCCTGTGCCAAGCTGATCACCGAATATGCCGCCTTGCTGGATGCGGGCCGCTGGGGGGATGTGGCTGCACTCTATGTGACGGACGGCCGCATGAGCCGCCCTACTGCGCCCGATGACTTTATCGAGGGCCGGGACGCCATCCTCGCGTCTTTCACCGCGCGACCGCCGCGCATTTCCCGCCATGTCTGCATCAACATCCGTGTTGATGTGGAAGGGAGCACCTCCGCCACGGCGACCAGCCAGATCCTCCTGTTCACAGCAGAGGCCGCAGCGGACGGCGGGCTGCCGATCCAATCCCCCGCGCCGCCCATGGTTGGCACCTATGCGGACCGGCTGGTGTTGACTGACAGCGGATGGCGCTTTGCCGAGCGGCGCGGGTCGCTGGATTTCCGGCCTGCCCCGCGCTGAGGCACCTGCGGACCTAAGCCCGTTGTCGTTCGTTCCCCTCTGGCCAACCCGCCCGGAGAAGATCGAACCTCAATGGCCAATTTCATGTTTGCAACCGGGATCGAGAATAGCATCCCGACGATCAACAACGGGCGAACC
>CAJBSR010000569.1 GCA_903958285.1 uncultured Sphingomonadales bacterium | reverse complement strand
TGCTCAGGCTTCCAACTCTCGGCTCAGGGTCGCGTGGAAGGTATCGGCAAAGCGCGTCATCCGCGCCTCAATCCGGTCCAGCCCATGGCCGAAGCGGTTATAGGCGATGACAGCGGGGATAGCCGCGAACAGACCAATGGCTGTTGCAAACAAAGCTTCGGCAATGCCCGGCGCCACGACGGCAAGCGAGGTGTTCTGCTGGGCCGCAATGGCCGAGAAGCTGCGCATGATTCCCCAGACCGTGCCGAACAGGCCGACAAATGGCGCGACGCTGCCAACGGTTGCAAGAATGTTGAGCTTCTCGCCCAGCCGGTCCACTTCGTGGGCGATGGCAGCGCCCATGGTGGTGGCCAGACGGGCGCGGGTGCCCTCACGGTCGATATTGGCCTTGCCGGTGGAGCGGCGCCATTCAAACATCCCCGCCTGAAAGACACGTGCAGTCGGGACTTCGCTGTCCTTATGCATGCGGGCAAACTCTTCCGTGTCGCCGACCTTCCAGAACTCCCGTTCAAAGGCGGCCGATTGCTGGGATGCTTTGCGCATCTTCATCCAGTGCGACACGATGATCGCCCAAGTCCAGATGCTGGCCGCCAGCAGCCCGAGCATGACGAGCTTTACGACGATGTCCGCCTGAAGGAACAGGGCGAGCGGAGAGAGGCTGGAGGCGTCGGTGGCGAGGGTCATCTTCATTTCGTTTGGGTCTCTTTGGGCAATAGGCGTTCAAAAGCATCGATCCAGGGGCGGGGCTGGCGGCGCGGGCGTCCGTCGGGGGACAGGAAGGCCGCCAGCACTTTTGCCTCGGCCTTTAGTTCATCCCCCAACATGACTCTCTGCTGAATCAGGCAGCTGGCTGCGCGCACCTGTTCCACAGTGGAGACGATCAACAAGGCATCATCAAAGCGCGCAGGGCGATGATATTTGATGGTCAGTTCGGCCACCGCATAAACACCTTCGCCGCTGTCATGCGCCGTCCGCTGATCAATCCCAGCAACGCGCAGCATGTCAGATCGGGCCCGCTCCATGAAACGGAGATAGGAGGCGTGATAGACCACACCCGAAAAATCCGTGTCCTCAAAATAGACGCGCACCGGGAAGCGATGGTCCCGCCCGACAAAGCGGCCTTGCTGTGGTGCATCTGGATTGTGTGACGTCATCTGACAGGCCTTAGACCATGTGTAACAGGAAATGAATCCCGCCCTGCCGTTTTGGTTGCGGTCTATTTGCCGTCGACCTACTTCGCGTCGAATAGGCCATCCTGGGATCCGGCAGGCGGGTTGAGGCCCAGATGCTTCCACCCCGGCGGGTTGAGGCAGCGGCCCCGCGCGGTGCGGGCGATGAGACCAAGCTGGAGCAGATAGGGCTCCACCACATCTTCAATGGTATCGCGCGGTTCGGAGAGACCCGCCGCCAGTGCTTCCACGCCCACTGGCCCGCCGCGATAAATGTCGGCGATCATGGTCAGATAGCGGCGGTCCATCGCGTCAAGGCCCAGCGCATCCACCTCCAGCCGGTTGAGCGCCGCATCGGCGATCTTGGCCGTAACGGTCGGCTCGCCTGCGACATTGGCAAAATCACGCACGCGCCGCAGCAGACGGCCGGCGATACGCGGCGTGCCACGTGCCCGCTTGGCAATCTCGTGCGCGCCATCAGGGGCAATGCCAAGGTCGAGCAAGCCTGCCGCACGGCGGATGACCTGTTCCAACTCGTCATGCGTGTAGAAGTTGAGACGCACGGGAATGCCGAACCGGTCGCGCAGCGGCGTTGTCAGCAGCCCCTGCCGCGTCGTCGCGCCAACGAGCGTGAACTTGGGCAGATCAATCCGCACCGACCGCGCCGATGGGCCTTCGCCGATCATCAGATCCAGCGCACGGTCTTCCATGGCAGGGTAGAGCACTTCTTCAACGGCCGGATTGAGCCTGTGAATTTCGTCGATGAAGAGGACGTCGCCATCCTCCAAATTGGTGAGCAGTGCCGCCAGATCGCCAGACTTGGCAATGACCGGACCGGATGTGGCGCGGAAGCCGACGCCCATTTCCTTCGCCACAATCTGCGCCAGCGTCGTTTTGCCAAGACCCGGTGGGCCGAAGAACAACACATGGTCCAGCGCATCTCCACGGGACTTCGCCGCCTCGACAAAGACGCGCAGATTTTCGCGTGCCGCCTTCTGCCCGACAAACTCATCAAGCGTCTTGGGGCGCAGGGCGGCGTCCACGTCTTCGGGACGGCGCAAGGGGGTGAGGAGGGGGCTGTCGGTCACTGTTTCGCCTGCGCCAAAAACGCCCGTACGTCCGCTGCGGACTGGTCCGGCACTTCTTCCATCGGGATGTGGCCGACCTTGGGATAGATGACCTTCTGCGCGCCCGGAATGGCGCCGGCAAACCAGTCTGCGGCGCGCACGGGGATGAGCTTGTCTTCGGCGCCCCACATCACGAGCGTCGGCATGTTCAGGCGCCGCATCTGTTCGACCGTGGCGGGCGACCGCTTCACATCACCCCGGTCGCCTGTTGCTTCGCGGTTGCCGGGATAACGCAGCAAGTCCCAATAACGGTCAATGGCGGCCTCGGTCAGCGGCGCTTTGACGGTCATGGTCTGGTCAAGGCTCTTGGCGATGATGGCACGCGGCGTGAAGACTTTGAGTACCGGGCGCAGAGCTGGGGAGCGGGCAAGCTTGAACCCAATGGGGATGGCCGTCGGTTCTGAATCCGGAGCGCCTGCCGCGTCCACAAGGATCAGTGCGGAGACTTTGTCCGGATGCGCCAGTGCATAGTTCCAACTGACCCAACCGCCCATGGAATTGCCCGCCAATGCGAAGCTGTTGATACCAAGCTTGGTCATCACCGCATCCACCACACCGACCGTCGTTGCCACATTGTAATCGCGCTTCGGGTGCGGGCCGGTGAGGCCATGGCCCGTCAAGTCCAGACTGATGATCCGGTGATCCTTACCGAGGCGTGCCACCCAAGGCTCCCAGGTTTGGAGCGAGGCGTTGGACCCGTGGAGCAGGAGCAGAGCGGGCGCGGTCGGGTTGCCCTCATCACGGACATGAACCTTAAGGCCGGGCTCCACCTCAACAAAGCGAGAGGCGGCGTTGGTATATTTGGCGCGCATCGCCACAGGATCCGTATCCGGCGCATAGCCCCAGATGAACAGGCCGATCAGCGCCATGGCGATCAGGCCAAGAAGCGAGAGGAGGATGCGTTTCATTTTGCTGCCTTTTTAAGCGCCATGCGGACCAGCGCATCGAGCGTTGCGCCGTTGCCCAGTTCGGCTTCGGCGGCCGCCACAGCGGCATTGGCTTCAGCGGGCTTGAAGCCAAGACCGGTGAGCGCGGACGCCGCATCGGCGGCATGGCCGGTGGTGGCCACAGGCGCGGCGCCGGTCGGGCCAAGGGCAACGCCGCCGACCTTATCTTTCAGTTCGCGCACAATGCGTTCGGCAAGCTTTGGCCCCACGCCATTGGCGCGGGAGACAGCCACCTTGTCCTGCCGCGCGACTGCCTGGGTCAGTTCATCAGGCGCAAGCGTCGAGAGGATCGACAGCGCGACTTTGCCACCCACGCCCTGCACACCAGTGAGCAGACGAAACCACTCCCGCTCGCCCGGATTTCCAAAGCCGAACAGCGTCATGGAATCTTCGCGGACTTGCAATTCCGTGAGCAACATCACTTGCCCCCCAACGGGGCCAATCGCTGTCAAGGTGCGGCTGGAGGCCAGCACGAAATAGCCGACGCCATTCACGTCGAGCACGGCGTGGTCAGCAGCGCTTTCAACAAGCGTTCCGGTTAGGCGGGCAATCATGTTTGTTCCTTAACCGTTCTCTGACGGTCAAGTCGAGAGGGGAGTGATCAGGCCATCCGCCGCGCGCTGGCGACATGGTGCGCATGGGTGATGGCAACCGCCAACGCATCCGCCGCATCACTGCCCGCAATCTTGGCGCCGGGGAGCAAGCGGGAGACCATGGCGTGCACCTGCGCCTTGTCTGCATTGCCCACACCGACAATTGCTTTTTTGACGAGCCGGGCGGCATATTCGCCGACGTCCATCCCTGTGCGCGCCGCCGCCAGCAGAATGACGCCGCGCGCTTGCCCGAGCTTCAGCGTCGATTGAGGATTGGAATTGACGAACACTTCTTCCACCGCCGCGCCGTCAGGCCGGTGGGTCAGCATCAGGTCTGTCAGGGCGCGGTCCAGCTCCAGCAGGCGCGCGGGCAGGGCCTGCTTTGGATTGGTCGTAATCTGGCCGTTCGCCAGATGCGACAGTCGGTTGCCTTCCGCAGAGATCAGCCCCCAGCCGGTCGTGCCTAGGCCGGGGTCAAGGCCGAGAATGATCAGCCTAGTTTCTCCATGATCTCGTCCGACACGTCGTAATTGCCCCAGACGGTCTGGACGTCGTCATCTTCTTCCAGCGCGTCGATCATCTTCAGGAGCTTGCCCGCATCATCTTCGCTGACGGCAACCATGATGTTGGGCTTCCAGGCGAGCTTGACGCCTTCTGGATCACCAAGGGCGCCTTCGAGCGCCTTGGCGACGGGGTGGAGGTTTTCAATGGAGGTCCAGATAGAGTGACCATCTTCCGAAGATTCGACATCGTCCGCACCGGCTTCAAGCGCGGCTTCA
>CAJBSR010000568.1 GCA_903958285.1 uncultured Sphingomonadales bacterium | reverse complement strand
TGCCGACGATGCAGCGGGCAAGGATGTGGGCTTCCAGCTCTGCCCGCCGTTTGGCGCTGAGTTTCTTGGAATCATCGAGGCCCGCAATCCCGCCGTCGCACAGGATGACGGCGGCGGCGACCACAGGCCCCGCCAGCGGTCCGCGTCCGGCTTCATCAACGCCGGCGATCATCATTACAGCCGCACAGCCTGATGCCCCATTGGCCCGTGGCCCTGTCCAAGTCCGGGTGCAGCCAAAAGCGCCGCCCGCACGAAGGCCCGCGCCCGCGTGACAGCCTCAATGAGCGGCAGGCCTTGGCCCAGCCCCGTTGCAATCGCGCTCGCCAGCGTGCAGCCGGTGCCGTGCGTGCTGGTTGTGTGGATGCGGGCATCCTCCCAGCGCATCACTTCGCCCGCATGATCGACGAGCCGGTCGACAAGCGTTTCACCTTCCGCATGGCCGCCCTTGATGAGCAACGTCCCCGCATGGGCCACCGCTGCCGCCTCGCCGCCAAGGGCTTCGAGCTCGGGCAGGTTGGGCGTCGTCACCGTCGCCATATCCATCAACCGCGTAAAAACGGCGATGGTATCCGCATCGGCCAGTGCCGATCCGCTTGTTGCGATCATGACGGGATCGAAAACGATGGGCGCGCCGATGGACCCGATCCGATCCGCCACGGCGTTTGCGGTTTCGGCAGAGCCAATCATCCCGATCTTGATCGCATCAACACCGATGTCGGACGCAACCGCGTCAATCTGCGCCAGCACGATGTCGGTGGGGATGGGGTGAACCGCTGTGACTCCAAGCGTGTTCTGTGCGGTGATTGCGGTGATGGCCGTCATCGCATGGCCGCCGAGCATGGTGACGGTCTTGATGTCGGCCTGAATGCCAGCGCCGCCGCCGGAATCAGACCCCGCAATGATGAGGATGCGCGCTGTCATGAGAAAACCGTTTGCGCTGAGCCTGTCGAAGCGCCGTTCTTGTTTTCAAGGGAGAAGGACGAGGCTTCGACAAGCTCAGCCTGAGCGGATGGGGAGGTCATCCCTTGAACATCCGCACCGTCGATGCCGGGTGCTTTTCCAGCAGCGGCTTGGCGCGTGTCGGTCGGTCGAGCAGTTCCCCGCCGCAATTGGGGCATCGTTCGTCCATCGCATCGCTGCAATCTGCACAAAAGGTGCATTCAAACGAGCAGATGAACGCGCCGGACAAATGCGCGGGAAGATCGCTGCCGCAGCGTTCGCAATCGGGGCGCATGTCCAGCATCAGGTGGCGGCCGCCTTGACGGCATCGCATATGCGATCGACGACCGATTCGACTTGGGCGGCGTCATCGCCTTCGGCCATCACGCGGATGACAGGCTCTGTCCCCGACGGGCGGATAACGAGACGGCCGGAGCCGTTCAGTTCCGCTTCGGCATCGGCGATGATGCGCTTGACGCTTTCGGCCTCCAGCGGCTTACCGCCCGAGAAGCGGACGTTCTTCAAAAGCTGCGGCACAGGCTCAAACTGGTGGAGCACTTCGCTTGCAGCCTTGCCGGTACGGACGAGTTCGGCCAGCACCTGAAGCGCGGCGACAAGGCCATCACCGGTTGTGCCATAGTCCGACAGGATCATATGGCCGGACTGTTCCCCGCCGACATTGAACCCGCCGGAACGCATCCGTTCCAGCACATAGCGGTCGCCCACCGCCGTCCGTTCCAGCGTCAGGCCCTGACCCTGAAGGAAGCGTTCCAGCCCCAGGTTGGACATGACGGTCGCGACGACACCGCCGCCTTTCAGCGTGCCATTGCGCGCCCAGCTTGCGCCGATGAGCGCCATGATCTGGTCACCATCGACAACACGGCCATGCTCATCGACGATGATCAGCCGGTCGGCATCGCCATCCAGTGCAATGCCAATGTCCGCGCCGCTCGCGACAACGGTTTCCTGCAAAAGCTGCGGATGGGTAGATCCGCATTTGTCGTTGATATTGGTGCCATTGGGCGTGACGCCGATGGGGATGATGTCAGCGCCCAATTCCCACAAGGCGGAGGGCGCGACGTTGTAAGCGGCCCCATGTGCGCAATCGACGACGATCTTCAGGCCATCGAGCCGAAGCTCTTCAGGGAAGCAGGATTTGGCGAAGTGGATATAGCGCCCACGCGCATCTTCCACCCGGCGCGCGCGGCCGATTTTGTCGGGTGCGGCGAGCACAGGCGTGCCTTCAATCAGCGCTTCAATCGCATGCTCATCCGCGTCGGACAGCTTATATCCATCGGGCCCGAACAGCTTGATGCCATTGTCGAAATACGGGTTGTGGCTGGCGGAGATCATCACACCCAAGTCGGCGCGCATAGAGCGGGTTAGCATGGCGACGGCGGGTGTCGGCATCGGGCCGATCTGGACGACATCCATGCCGACCGAGGTGAAGCCCGCCACCAAAGCATCTTCCAGCATATAGCCGGACAGGCGGGTGTCCTTGCCAACCACGACACGGTGGCGGTGGTCGCCGCGCACGAAATGCGCGCCGGCGGCCATGCCAACCTTCATCGCCATTTCGGCAGACATCACCTTGCTGTTGGTCAGGCCCCGGATTCCGTCGGTCCCGAAAAACTTGCGGCCCATATACTCGACTCCCCCAACAGGTTGTGGCCGCCCTTTGCGCCAGAACGGGGCGGATGAGAAGCCCTGTTGACGGAGATATCAAGGGCTTTCGGTTCATCCGCAATTCACGCAGACAGGCATAATCCTTAGGACTGTCGATAGACCAAATTTGAAGGGGATGACCATGACACCAGCCTTCCGCCTCGCGGCCCTTGCCAGCGTTCCCGCCTTCCTGCTGGCCTCTGTGCCTGCAAGCGCCATTGACCCTAATGTGGCCACGACGGCTGCGGTCGCGCGCTCCAGTGCGACAGCGGAGGCGGATGCGCCGCGCCGGTCCGGCATTGGCGGTATCTTCGGCTGTTCCACCGATGGCAACAAGCAGACGACGGCAGCCGTCATCGGCGGCGTTGTGGGTGGTGTTCTCGGCAACCGGATTGCGGGGCGCGGCAACCGCACGCTCGGCACATTGCTCGGGGGTGCTTTGGGCGCAGCAGGTGGCTCGGCGCTCGGCTGCAAGCTCCAGAAGAATGATCAGGCCAAGGCCGAACGCGCGATGGAAGAGGCGCTGGCCAAGGGTGAAAGCCAGAGCTGGGAGAACCCGGAAACGGGCGCTTCGGGCAATGTCGAAGTCTCCTCCGCCATCAGCGGCGCCACGCTTTCTAACTTGAAGTTCGCCAATGGTGTTGAACCATGGTCCGGCTATCGCAAGATCGGCGGCGCTTTCGTATCGACGTCCTCTGCCAACATCCGGTCCAAGCCCGGTCTGGATGGGCAGGTTGTCGGGAAGCTCACGTCAGGCGCGCGGGTCTGGGTTCCTGCCGCGACCGAAGGCGCGCCTTGGTATCTCATTTCGGACAATGGCGTGGCCCAAGGCTATGTCTCTAACGCCCTCTTGAAGCGCGCCACAACCGAGACGGCATCCAACTGCAAGATGGTCAAGCAAACCGTCGCGATGGCCAATGAAGGCAGCGAGTCCGAGACGTTTCAGGCGTGCAAGGACACAGCGGGTCAGTGGGTTCTGACGCGGGTTTGAGCGCCTAACCCAACGGAATAGACAGCCGCACCCGAAGTCCGGGGGCGGCGTCCCCCAGTTCGATGGTGCCGCCGTGGAGGCGCGCCACCGCGCCCACGAGCGAGAGACCAAGGCCTGCGCCAAAGCCGGTGCGGGACGGATCGAGCCGACCGAAACGCCGCAGCGCTTCGGCGCGCTGGTCTTCGGGGATGCCGGGGCCGCGGTCCGACACGTCGACCCAGGCCATGCCGTCACTTTCACCCGTAGCGATGCGGATGCTGTCGGCGCCATATTTCAGGGCATTGTCGATCAGATTACCGACCGCCTGACCGATCAGCTCGCGGTGCATCGCAACGATCGGGCCGGTGCCGGTTGCGACGTCCATATCAAAGCCTTTGTCTTCGACCAGCGGCTCATAAAGTTCGGCAATGTCGCGGATCATCTCACCCAGATCAGCCGCGATAAAATGATCGCGGCCAATGCCGGCTTCGGCACGGCTGATCTGGAGCGCGGTGGTCAGCATGCCGAGCAGCCGGTCCGTCTCTTCGCCCGCCAAGGTGATCGCGGTGCGCAGCGACTCCTCATCATCCTCGACCTGCGCGCGTTCCAGCCGCACCTTCAGGCGGGTGAGAGGAGAGCGCAAATCATGCGCCAGCCCGTCGGTTACAATGCGCAATTCGGAAATCAGCGCCTCTATGCGTTCGAGCATGGCGTTAAGTGTGGCGGCCAGCCGGTCAAAGGTATCGCCGCTACCATCCAGCCAGACGCGCTGCGACAATTGGCCTGCGCTCACGGCCTTGGCGGTTTCCCCAATATCATTCACGCGCGCATTGATGATGCGGACGGCAGCAAAGGCCGCAAAGAGCGCCAAGGGTAGGCCAAAGATGAGCGCGGTCCCCGTCGCACGGTCAACAATTCGCGAGAGACGCCGGTCATTCTCGATGATCTGCCCGGTCAGCAGGCGCGACCCATCGGGGAGGTTGGTGACGAGAATGCCCATCTGTTCGGGCGTCCCGGAACCGTTGCGATACAGCTCAATCTCGCTCCAGCCCGGCTTGGCGCTCGGCGGCCAGCCTTGCAAATTGCCCGCCACTGGCTTGCCTTTGGGGTCGACCATCAAGATGACCGTCGCCCGCCCTTCGGAGAGCAGGACGCGCAGGGCCGCCAGCTTTTGGAAGTCTTCCTTGCCCTGTTTCAGATAAACCGGTCCAAGCTCTTGCGTCAGCCGCGCGGCATAGCTTTTGGCGTCGCGTTCCAATTCGGCCCGCGTCAGCACCCGCAGGGTCAGCGTCATGCCGGCCGCCAGAATCAGCTCGATCCCGAACACAAGCGTGATGAACCTTGCGGTGGAGGAGCGCCAGAACTTGGTCACTGGCGGCGGGCTATTCCAGGGCGCCGAGCCGGTATCCGGCGCCGCGCACGGTGTGGATCAGCGTGGTATCGGCGTCGCCATCAATTTTCTTGCGCAGGCGGCTGACATGCACGTCGATGACGTTGGTACCTGGGTCAAAATGGTAATCCCACACGCCTTCCAGCAACATGGTGCGGGTGACGACCTGTTCCTTATGGCGCATCAGATACTCAAGCAGGCGGAATTCGCGCGGCTGGAGGTCCAGCGCGCGGCCGGCCCGCTTCACCTTGCGCGAGAGCAGGTCCATTTCCAGATCATGGCAGGTCAGAACCGTCTCAACAGCACTGACCGGGCCTGTGGTCGCACGGCGCATCAGCAGCTTCAGGCGCGCGAGCAGCTCAGCAAAAGCGAACGGCTTGGTCAGATAATCGTCGGACCCGGCGGTCAGGCCAGCGACGCGGTCTTCAACGGCGCCAAGGGCCGACAGGATGATGACCGGCGTCGTGATGCCCGCCGCCCGGATGGCCCCGAGGACCGCCATGCCATCCATGCCGGGAAGCATCCGATCTAGCACGATTGCATCATAGGTGCCGTCGGTCGCATGGAACAGGCCATCGCGTCCATTATTGGCGTGATCGACGGCAAAGCCTTGTTCTGAAAGGCCTTTTACGATGAAATCGGCGGTCGTGTTGTCGTCTTCGACAAGCAGTATTTTCTGCGTCATTTTGGTTGCATAGCCCTTACCAGCGCGTCACCCCAAGCGGAAAGTGGTGACGACGTGCGTTGGGCTAGCAACTGTCCGTAAAGATTGGACTAATTCAGTTAAGTCTCATGCAACCAGCGCGCGGCGCAGGGCGTCCCGGCGTGCGGGGGTCATGCCCAGCACCTCTTCACAATATCGATCGATGTCGCCGATTTCCTCAAGCGCGGCGTCGAGGAAGCCGGGGTGCACCGACATCAGCGTGCGCACGGCATCATCTTCCATATCCGGCCCGAAATTGGCGCGCACGGCCTCTGCGCCCGCTGCAATGCGGCGGTCCATGTCGCCTGCGACGTTGGTCAGCAGATAATCTTCGACAATATCATCATGATGGACGCCCAATTGGTGCTGGACCAGTGCCACGGCAAGCCCGGTGCGGTCCTTGCCGGCAAGGCAATGGACAAGGCTGGGCCCATGGCCGTCGAGCAGCCGGTCAAACATCATCCGGTAGGTTTGCGTCAGGGTCTGGCGGAAGGGCATCTGCCGATAAAGATCGACCATGGCGTCATGCGCTTCGGCTGCCGTGCGGACGCCATTGCCTGCGTCGAGGTGTGATCCGGCACCCAGCGTGTTGCCGGGCGCAAAAACGACCTCTGCTGCATGGTCGTCGGCGCGGCGGCAGGGGTAAAGCTCCCGCTCACTGTCGCTGCGCAGATCGACGATGGTGGCCAGCGCCAAACGGCTGACGGCCTGTAAATCCTCCAGCGTCGCATCGCGGTGCTGGCCCGAACGGAACAGAGTTGCGGTCTTCACCTGCCCGCCGTCAGCGGTGCGATAGCCGCCATAGTCGCGGAAGTTGTGGATGCCGGTCAGGTCAAGGATGCGTGTGGTCATGCGGCTCGTCTACCTCCGGCGCCAAAATATGCCACCGCAAATATCTGCTGCGCATTTCGCCAGAATGACGTTCGGACGATTAAACGAACGGTTCACTCTCATGGAATTTAATAATCGAGTAAGTCGATCATAGAGAGCGGACAATCCAATTGGCCTTGAGCGAGTCGGCAGGGTAGATAGGCTCCACGGCATCCGTGCCGCCCTATCCTCGACACCAAAATAAGGACAATTTCCGATGGCGATCATCAACACCGAGATCAAGCCGTTCACCGCACAAGCCTATAAGGACGGCAAGTTCATCACCGTCACCGATGGCGACGTGAAGGGCAAATGGTCGGTCTTCTTCTTCTACCCGGCGGACTTCACGTTCGTGTGCCCGACCGAGCTGGAAGACCTCGCCGACAACTATGCCGACTTCCAGTCTATGGGCGTCGAAATCTACAGCGTGTCGACCGACACGCATTTCAGCCACAAGGCATGGGCCGACACGTCGCCTGCCATCGGCAAGATCCGCTACACGATGATCGGCGATCCGTCGGGCGTTGTGACCAACAACTTTGACGTGATGCGTCCGGGCGTCGGCCTGGCTGACCGTGGCACCTTCGTCGTTGACCCGCAGGGCATCATCCAGGTGATGGAAATCACCTCGGAAGGCGTTGGCCGCAACGCGGTTGAACTGGTTCGCAAGATCAAGGCCGCACAGTACGTGGCAGCGCATCCGGGTGAAGTATGCCCGGCCAAGTGGGAAGAAGGCGAAAAGACGCTCGCTCCCTCGCTCGACCTCGTTGGCAAAATCTAAGCAAGACCCCCGGCTCCGCCCTCCTCCCCCGCTTTTGGGCGGAGCCAAATTCCGGGACCAGCCTTTTGCTGGTCCCGGACCCCAAATTGGAATGTACCCCCATGCTTGACGCAAATCTGAAGCAGCAGCTCCAAACCTATATGGCGAACATCACGCAGCCGGTTGAGCTGGTGATGTCTCTGGACGACAGCCCCAAATCGCGCGAGCTGGACGAGCTGGCGACCGAGATTGCCGCTTTGTCGGACAAGGTGACAACCGTCCGCAAGGATGATGACAAGCGCCGCCCAAGCATGATGATCCGCCGCGTTGGCACCGACATTGGCGTCCGCTTTGCCGGCATTCCCTTGGGGCATGAATTCACCTCGCTGGTGCTGGCCCTCCTGCAGGTGGGCGGTCATCCGTCCAAGGCCGCGCAGGAATTGCTGGAGCAGGTCCGCAACCTTGATGGCGACTATGCCTTTGAAACCTATTTCTCGCTGTCGTGCCAGAACTGCCCGGATGTCGTGCAGGCGCTGAACCTGATGGCCGTCCTCAACCCGCGCATCTCGCACACGGCCATTGACGGCGCGCTGTTCCAGGATGAGGTCACGGACCGCAAGGTCATGGCCGTCCCGATGGTGTTCCTGAACGGAGACGTCTTCGGGCAGGGCCGGATGGAGCTGGAACAGATTGTCGCCAAGCTCGACACCGGCGCCGAAGCCAAGGCTGCGGCGAAGATCGCGGCCAAGGACGCGTTCGACGTGCTCATCGTCGGCGGTGGGCCCGCAGGCGCAGCGGCCGCCATCTACGCCGCGCGCAAGGGCATCAACACCGGCATCGTCGCCGAACGCTTTGGCGGGCAGGTGCTCGACACGATGGGCATTGAGAACTTCATCTCTGTCTCGCACACCGAAGGGCCAAAGCTCGTCGCGCAGCTCGAACAGCATGTGAAGGACTATGATGTCGACGTCATGAACCTCCAGCGCGCTGAAAAGCTCATCCCCGCCGCCAGCGAAGGCGGCCTGCACGAAGTCGTGCTGGCGAACGGCGCGCATGTGAAGGCCCGCACGCTCATCCTCTCCACCGGCGCCCGCTGGCGGCAGATGGGCGTCCCCGGCGAAGACGAGTATCGCAATCGGGGCGTGGCCTATTGCCCGCACTGCGATGGCCCGCTCTACAAGGGCAAGCGCGTGGCGGTCATCGGCGGCGGTAACTCCGGCGTCGAAGCGGCCATCGATCTCGCCGGCATCGTCGCAGAAGTGACGCTCATCGAGTTCGATAGCCAGTTGCGTGCCGATGCGGTGCTTCAGCGCAAGCTCCACAGCCTGCCCAATGTCCGCGTGATCGTCTCCGCGCTCTCGACCGAAGTGAGCGGCGATGGCGAGAAGGTGACGGGCCTCAGCTATAAGGACCGGACGACCGACGAACTGCACCACATTCCGCTCGAAGGCATCTTCGTTCAGATCGGCCTCGTGCCGAACACGGAATGGTTGAAGGATGTCGTGGCGCTCAGCCCGCGCGGTGAGATTGAGATCGATGCCAAGGGCGCGACCAACATCCCCGGTGTGTTCGCCGGAGGGGACGTGACGACCGTGCCGTATAAGCAGATCATCATCGCGTCGGGTGAAGGATCAAAAGCGGCACTCTCCGCGTTTGACTATATGATCCGCCTGCCTGCTGAAAAGTCCGAAGCGCTCGCGGCCTGATTGATCAGGCCGGGACGAACAGGAACCAGAAGAAGATTGCGGTCGCCGCTGCCATCACGGCGGTCGCAGCCCAACCCCAAAGGGTCGCACGATGGGGGAGCACCAGCTTCCCCATCGCCTTTTTATTGCGGACGATGAGCATCATGACGGCCATTAGCGGTGCTGCGAGGACCCCGTTGACGACAGCGGCCCAATAGAGCGCCTTGGCCGGATCAAGGCCGCCCATGTTCACCATCCCGCCCACCAAGGTTGTGGCCGCAATCGCGCCATAAAAGAATTTTGCCTGCAAGGGCTTGGAGGCAAGGCTGCCGGTGCGGCCCATCATCTCGGTAATGGCATAAGCGGCCGACCCTGCGAGCACCGGCACGGCGAGCATGCCGGTGCCGATTATGCCCAGTGCGAACAGGGCAAAGGCCAAGTCACCGGCAATGGGGCGCAGCGCTTCTGCTGCCTGCGAGGATGTCTGGATATCGGTGATGCCTTTGGCGTGCAGCGTGGCGGCGGTCGCAAACACGATGGCGAGCGAAATGAGCGAACTGAAGGCCATGCCCGTCAAGGTATCCACGCGGATGCGCTCGAGCTCCGGCCCGGCCGTGCGCGGGGTTTGAAAGAGCGGTCGCGCATGATGCCGGTGCTGTTCCTCAATCTCCTGCCCCGCCTGCCAGAAAAACAAATAGGGGCTGATCGTCGTGCCAAGAATGGCGACCAGCGCGGTCGCATAGGCCGGTGTCCATTCGATGTCGGGCACGACGAGGGCGGTCAGCGCTTCTCCCCAAGGCACGCCGGCCACCATCACCACGGCCACATAGGTAAACAGCGACAGCGTCGACCATTTGAGGATATTGGCATAGCGCGCATAGGGCATCACCACCTCCAGCACGACGCAGATAATGCCGAAGGCGAGCGTGTAGAGCGCCGCATTCCCGCCCATGAGCAGTTGCAGCGCCGCACCCATCGCGCTCAAATCCGCGCCCAGATTGATGATATTGGCCACCAGCAGCAGCGAGACGATCAGGAACAGCAGCCCGCGCGGATAATGGCGGCGGACATTGGCGGCGATCCCGCGACCGGTGACGCGGCCAATCTGCGCCGCCACCTCCTGAATGACCACCATCAGCGGGAACGAAAAGAGGAAGGTCCAGGCGAGGCCATAGCCAAATTGGGCACCGACCTGGCTGTGCGTGCCGATGCCGGAGGGGTCATCATCTGCCGCGCCGGTGATCAGTCCCGGCCCGAGGCGTGAAAGAAACCCCTTGGGTGCTGTGGTGTCTTTCCGCATGTCGTAGTGATGCCACCCTTGGTAAGGAGAGGCTAGCAAACAGTTTCGGGTCGGGCGGTGTGCCTAGTCCTTATCGAACTGGAACCGGTACCCGCAGCCAACGAACACGCGGTCCGAGTGGGTGCTGACGGTGGAGACGTTCATCGTGATGCGCTTCACGCCGTGCAGGTCGATCTCATCATCGTCGATGCGCTCTGCAGACACGACACGTTCGGCCAGATATTTGCCCATAAAGTCCCCACCATCGCGGACGTCCAGTTGCTCGGCCATCTCTTTCGGTGTCACGCCGGAGAGGACCGCGAGCAGGCCGGAATTGGTGAAGGCGATGTGGTTCGTCGTCTGGCCGAACACCGTGATGGGCTTGGCCAATCGATATTCGGACAGGAACGGGTTGCCGCCGCCTTTGATCGACGTGAGCCCGTAATGCTTGTGCGCGGCCTTATTGTCATAGAACCAAAAGACAAAGCCGTTGTACCGCGGCACATCGATCTTGCAGCTGATGATGTCCTCCAACGTCAATGTGGACGGATCAAATTCATCCTCAGCGTCATCTTCAACCTGCGCCGCTGCTTCAATCGCCGCGTCCGAAGCGGGTGCCGTCGCGTCCTGCGCCAAGACGGGGGAGAGTCCCGCCGCGCCTGCGCATAACAGGATTATCGTCACTGCCTTCATTCACCGACCCTCCCGGACATAACGGCCTCGGCCCATGTCAGCGGGGATGAGATCATCCCCCTCCACACGCAGGTCCATGGTTTCAAACGGAGACGCGATCAGCTGACGCACGTCGATGGCAAAGGCCTGCACCCCTTTTTCAAGGGGCGGAAAATCAAACGCGGCCTTGCCTGCATGGAGGATATCAGGATCAATGAGGACATGGCCTGCGGTGACGCCCGGGCGGCGCGGGAATATGGCCCAGCCCCGTTGCGCCGTCTTTGCGGTTGCCGTCGTGCCGTCGGCATAGGTGAGCGTCACGTTGATGCCCTTTGGGGCGATGCCCATCTCCGGGTCGGCAATGGAGATCACAATGCCGCCCTTCCACCGCTCTGGGTGTTCTGTGTCGACGCGACTTTCGGGCGGCGGTGTGCAGGCCGCAGGCAGCCGCGGTTCGTCCAGACTGGGGGGAGGCAGGTCTGCGCGGCGATAGGCTGTGTCCACATCAGCGCGTGCGATTTGCCAATTGGTCATGGCATCACGCGCAGTTTGGAGGCGCGCTTCGCCATCCGGCGCGCCAAGATTCCCTATGGCCAGCGCCACTGTCCGCTCAGCAGCCTCTCGTGCGGCATTCGCTTTGGCCAGACTGGCTTCGGCCTCTGCCTTTAAGGCGGGCAGATCGGGCGTGCCAAGTGCGATGGCCGGGGGCGTGGTCGCCATGGCGATCTGTTGGAGGGGGCATGCCTTCTCAACATCGGCCAGCGCCTGTTCATAAGCGGCATCGAGCAGCGCCTGTTCGGTCGATGAATCCCATTCGCCCCGTTCATCCAACCGGAACAACGGCGCGCTGCGATCAGGCCCTTCGGCGCGCAGTTCAACCGTATCGCCCGTGCGTGTCCATGTGCCGCGCGCAGTCTGGTCGACAGCGCCATAAGTGATGTACCAGTCAAACCGTCCATCCGGGCGCAGCAGCAACTCTGACCCTGTCTCGCGGACGCCTTGAAGATAATAATGCCCCGCCACATCGCCTTTGGCCCAAGCAGCGGACCCCATCAGGGCGGCAGCCAAAAGAGTCACAAGGCGCAGTCTGAACATATCCAGCATATTTGGCTGCATTTCCTGCCAATGTCGATGGAATTGCAGGCGACTGACCCAATTCGATACAGGTGCGCAGCGTGGAGAAGGGTTTCTTACGCAAACCATTCTGTTGCCGGATAAAATTGCTGTTGACGATCGTCTCAATTGTTATCAGTCTCTGAGTCCAGAGCCACCAAAGGTGGCCGGGGGATAGATGGGAGAGGGCTCAGGGATGGTTCGCCTTCGTAATGAGGAAGTGGCACAGCTGCGGCTTGTGTCAGAACAGGCCAGCACGGCTGGCTCGGCCGACGACATGAAGCATTTCGTGATGGGGATCATCGCCGTCGCCTTGGTTTTGTGCGTCGTGATCGGCAGCGTTCTCGTGTCAGATGTGTTGCGGATCTTATCCGCCATGGTCTGCGACACGTTTGATTTTCCGACCTTGGTCAGTTTGCACTGACGTCTTTTTAGAGTCGCAGTCCAGTTTAGGGATTCGCGCAGAGGGCGCAGCGAGTTCTCACGTCGCTTCGGCGCGGCGCGCGCTGTTGGCTTGACCACATCTCCCTCCTCGTCATGCTGACCTTGTTTCAGCATCCATGAACACCGCAGTTTATGGGTTCGCGCAGAGACGCAAAGGACGCGGAGAGGGCTTTTGCAGTTCCGACCGTCCAACCCACCATCGTCATCCTGAACTTGTTTGTGTTCTGCACGCCTTCGGCTCCAGGATAACGGCTCCGTGACCGCATATCAGGCGATAAGAGGCTCCACCCGGTTATGCTGAAACAAGTTCAGCATGACGAGGAGGGAGAGTCTGGGCACAAGCCCCCCCCCCACCTCAGCCCTCTCTGCGCCCTTTGCGTCTCTGCGCGAACCTGACGGCCTTGATGCCAATGGATCCTGAACCAAGTTCAGGATGACGGGTGGAGGGGTGTTGCCCTAACCCCGATATGAAATCACCCTCTCCCCCGCGCCAAAGCCCGCAACGCCCGTCATGTCATAGGCAATGGCGTAAAAACCGGCGGCTTCCCAGCCATCCTGCTCGCCGACTTTGAACTCGCGGATTGTGGCGCCGCCTATCTGGCCGCTTTCGCTCAGCCCGCTCACGCCCTCGCCGTAACCACGGTTGTAGGAATCCATTGCTAGGATTGCGAGAAAAAGATCCTTGTTCAACGTGAGAGCTCCGTGGAGAACAGACCGACAAAGTTGCCAACTGGGATGCCCTCGGGCTTGAATCCGGTTCCCTTGAGAATCTCGTAAGCCTTCGGCAACCACCCCAACCGTTTCTCAATCCCCGTGGTGACGGGGTCTTTGGTGACCTCGACGGTGATGCGTTTGAGGGTGACGCCCGGCCCGAAGCTGGCGGCAAGGTTTGCGGGGTCGACGCGCTGCACCGATGTGGGATCGGCCGGATCGGCAAAGGTGACGAGCAGCGGATAATCCGCCGCCCGCACCTCGGCTGGCGAGGTGATGCCGTCGCCTGACACAATCCGCTGCGCGCTGACTTTCCTGTCGTTCTTGTACGCCGGGTCCATCGCCTTCATCGACATGATTGAAAGATTGTCGTCCGAACTGGAGCCACCCGCCATACGCAACAGCGCAAACAGTGTCTTACCCGGCGCGATATCGACGGCGACGGCTTCGCCTTCCAATTTCGTGCGAGACCCTTGACCGCCCGTATCCAGATTGTTGGTTCTCAAGCCTTGGGCTTCCAGCACCCCCGACCCGCTCTTGATCCCCTCCGGTGTTTCCACCTCGACAATCATTCTGAACCGATAGGTGCTGCTCGGCGGTTTCGACGGCTTGCAAGCCGATAGCAAAACCCCCGACGCCACAGCGAACACCAGCCCAAGCACACCCCGCCGCGCCATAACATGTCCCGTCATCTGTCCCCAACGCTCCCCACTCGCCGCACCCCGCAGCGGCGGGTTCCAAGATAACGCCAAAGTCTGAACAAAGCGCTGTGATGGCGGTCACGGGGTGGGGGGAAATGAGGGTGCCCCCACACACTTCGTCATGCTGAACTTGTTTCAGCATAACCGCGTGGAGCCTCTTATCCGCCCGATATGCGGTCACGGAGCCGTTATCCTGAAACAAGTTCAGGATGACGAGTGTTGGGTGTGGCGGACGGGACTGCAAAAACCCTCTCTGCGCCTTTTGCGTCTCTGCGCGAACCTGACAGCCGCGATGCAAATGGATCCTGAACCAAGTTCAGGATGACGGGTGGAGGGTGTGGCGGGGTGAGGTGCCGGGTCCGCCAAGCCTGCTGTGGCTAGCGCTTGATCCGCGCCAGCGCTTCCAGTGTGCCGCGCAGGTCCTGCACGGCGTCGCTGGAGATGGGTTCGCACAGCCAGCGTTCATGTTCAGCGACGATGGCTTTGGCCTGCACCATTTTGTCGTGACCGGTATCTGACAGGAACAGTCCGAAGACCCGACGGTCATCCGGATTTTGCTCCGCGCGCACCAGTTCGCGCTGGATCAGCGACTTTATGACGACGTTGACCGAGGACCGCTCAATCCCGAAATAGCGGGCGAGCGCGGCTTGCGGGATGCCGGGATTGGCGTTGATGAGCCACAGGCACGACACTTCCTTAGGCGTCAGCCGCAACGGTGCCAGATCCCTTTCCAGTTGGAAGGTCAGCAGCGCGTAAACGCGGGCCACGTGGAGCCCGATGACATCATCCAGCCCATCCACATTGCGGGGCAGGTTGCGGTCTTCGTCGGGCGAAGCGGCGCCGGGCGGGGAAGGGTGCCTGCCGCGCTTGGCCAAGACGAGGTCCGTTGTCATGATGAGCGGCATTCCTGCATTTGCGATCTTATAAATAGTCTTTTCCCAGCCGGGTCAATCGCGCGTTTCCAATGCGACCAAGGCGGAGGAAATTAACTTCGTATCAACCAAATTCCTTCATGAGGGGTCCAACTTGATTTGTGGGGGAACCGAAATGGACCGCTACGGGACCTACGGCCAACAGGACGATAATGACGTGTACGATCTAACGCAGGATGCGGCCGTTGAGGCCCCGCCGGTGATTGGCACGGACGAACGCCGCATGCATGTGCGCGCCTATAATTACTGGGCGTCGCTGCTCCAGGGCCGCACCTATCCCTCGATCGAAGACCTTGATCCTGAAAATCTGTCAGATTTCGGCCCGCATTCTGTGTTGCTGGATTTCTCAACCGGCGGCGACAATCCGGCGATTGCCTATCTGGGCGGCAAGCTGCGCGAAGAGTGCAACCTGTCCGGCGATGTGCAGACTGTTGACGACGTGCCGTCCCGCTCGCTCATTTCGCGTCTGACCGACCACTATCTTCAGATCATCGCGAACAAGGCGCCGATTGGTTTTGAAGCCGAATTCGTCAATCACCGCAGCAACAATACGCTTTATCGTGGCATTCTGATGCCCTTCTCCTCCGATGATGACACGATTGATTTCATCTATGGCGTTATCAACTGGAAGGAAATTGCGGACGAAGCGCTGACGCATGAACTGAACGATGCGGTTGAGCAGGCGCTGGCGCAACAGCCGGTCCGCCACGCACCGACCGCGCCCGTCTGGGCCGATGGCCCGAGTGCGGCCATCGTCGAAGGGTCTGTGCCACCTTCGTCGAACATCCCGCAGGAAGATGCCGACGACGAAGATTTTGCGGAAGAACCGCTGGTGCTTGATGGCAGCGAAGGGCTGGGCGATTTGCTCCATGCCGCGCGCAACGGTGCGGACATTGCCAAGCATGCCGAAGGCCGCAGCCGGGCGAAACTCTATCGCGCGCTGGGCCTCGCTTATGACTTTGCGCTCGTGGCCGACGCCCGTCCCGATGAATATGCCGAACTGCTGGCAGACAGTGGCCTGAAGACGCAGGATCGCGCGCCGATGACGCCGATTGTGAAGCTCGTTTTCGGCATTGATTACGACAAGACCCGCCTCGCCGAATTCGGCGCCGCGCTCAGCTATGCCCGCAAACAGGGGCTTGGCGTTGGTGCCTTTACCGGCTGGCTTGAAAGCTTCCCCGGCGCGCTGAAAGGCATTGTGTCGGCCGAACGCGCCGAGCGTCGCCCGGACCGCAAGGTACGTGTCGTGGAGCCTGCCAATGTTGACCGCGCCCGCACCATGCCCGCCTTGGGCGTGATCCAGCTGGAAGCCGATTCGGAATTCATCATCCTTGTCGCCCGCAAGATTGACGACGGCCATGTCGCTGTCATTGGCCGCGCCGGTGATGATGCTCTGGTTGATCGGGCGCTGCGCTCCCTCTAAGTCTTTGGTTAGCAAAGCCTTTAAAACCGCCGTTTCCGTGCTTGAGAAGCTCTGGCTGGAGGGGCATATCCTGTCCGCATGACGCGCTTTGGGCGCACCTAAAATCATGTGAGAGACGACCTATGGCGAAGAGCGCCACATCCACTTCATCCAGCTTCCTCAAAACACTCCAGAACATACTTGTCGACGGGGCCCTTCCGGGGGAGCTGGAACGCTTTGGCCCCGCCGAGCGCAAGTCTGCGGCGGAGTTTCTGCTTGCCCTGTTGAGCCACCGGCCATCGGGTGCACCGGTCATTGCGCTTGAAACCATCCCGACAGAAACGGCCCATCGGCAGATGCGCCTCGGCATCGTCAACGATGATATGCCGTTTCTGGTCGACTCAGTGGCGTCCGAAATTGCAGCGCACGGCCTGTCGATCAGCCGCGTGCTGCACCCTGTCGCCGGCGTCGAACGCGATGAAACGGGCCAGATGCTCTCCATCGGCCCCCGCGGCGCGGGCGCGCATGAATCGATCATCTACATGGAAATTGAGCGGGCCGATGCCCGCGTGCGCCGTCAGTTGGAAGACGGCATTGCCGATCTGCTCGGCAAAGTGCGGGCCGCCGTTCAGGACTGGTCGGCCATGCGGACCCGGCTCGCCACGGATGCTGATCTTTTGCCAAGTGAAGGCCGCGCGCTGCTCCAATGGTTTGGCGACAATAAGCTGACGCAGCTCGGGCATGGCTTCTATGCAGGGGACGGTTCGCTCTCCGAAGCGCTCGGCATCACCACAACGCTGGGGCAGGATCTTCTTTCTCCATCGGCGCGCAAGCGGGCCTTGGCCTGGTTCGCGGAGGGGGGCGAGGCGCCCTTGCTGCTCAAATCCAATGTGATTTCTCCGGTGCACCGGCGCGTACCTGTCGAGCTCGTGGTTGTGCCGCGTGACGGCGGGCTGTCGATCCACGCCGGCTTGTGGACCAGTGCCGCGATGAACGCGCCGCCGATGGACATTCCCGTGCTGCGCGTGCGCCTGACCCATTTGCAAACCAAGCTCGGCTTTGACCCGACGGGCCACGCGGGCAAGACGTTGACCCATGCCGTCACCTCGCTCCAGCGCGATCTGCTGATCGCCATGGATGACGACGCGCTCGAATCTGTGGCGCTGGCTGCCATGTCGCTGGTGGACCGGCCACGTCCGGCCATCGCCATCACGCGCAGTCCCCTGTCGCGCCACCTCCATGCCTTTGTCTGGTTGCCGCGCGATGATTTGTCGACGAGCCGCCGGATTGCGATCACCGAGATGATCTCCAAAGCCAGCGATGCGCCGGTGCTGAGCTGGGCGATGGACTTAGACGATAGCGGCATTGTGCTCATCCGCCTGACGCTGGATATCCGGGATGGCGGGCAGTTCCCTGATGTGCCAGCGCTCAATGTCGCACTGGAAGCCATGGTGCGTGGCTGGCGAAGTGCTGTGGAAGAGGCGCTGGCCAAACTTGACGGTGGCAACGCCACGCGCTTGGCACTGCGCTATGCCGATGGCTTCCCCCTTGCCTATCGCAACGGCGCGGGCGCGGAGGAAGCGGCACAGGACATTTGCCGCCTCGCCCAATTACACGCGGCAGCAGAACGTGGGGCGCGGCTGTATCGCAATGCCGGCGATGCTTCGGACATGCTGCGCCTGAAGCTTTACAGCCTTGGCCCGGTTGCGCTGTCTGATGCGGTGCCTGCGCTCGAAAATTTCGGCTTCCGCGTGCTCGAAGAGTTGCCGACGCTGATTGGACGGGAGGGCGAGCATGGCCACATCCACCGGTTCATCCTGCAATTGCCCGACGGGCAGGGCGACGCCCTCGTCAAGCGTGCCGCCGTGCTGGAAACAGCTTTGGCCGCTGTTCTGCAAGGCTCGGCGGAAAATGACAGGTTCAACCAGTTGATCGTCTCAGCCGGGCTTGATCAGCGGTCGGTCGTGCTGTTCCGGGCGCTGTTCCGTTATCTGCGGCAGACGGGCATGCCTTATGGCTTGCAGACGGTCGCGGACGTCCTGCGCCGGGCAGCCCCTATCGCACGGGACCTCATCAGCCTGTTCGACGCGCGGCATGATCCCAAGCGCAAGGGCAATGCCGAAAAGGCGGCACATGCCGCTGATACGGCGATTGAACGCGCTCTGGCCGACGTATCTGCCATCGATGATGACCGGATCTTGCGGCTCTATCGTGCGGTCATTTCAGCAACGCTGCGGACCAACATGTTTGCGCCAGCCGCTGCCGAGGCGATTGCCTTCAAACTCGATAGTGCGCTGGTGCCGGGCCTGCCCGATCCGCGTCCCTGGCGTGAGGTGTTCGTCTATTCGCCGCGTGTGGAGGGCATCCATCTGCGTGCCGGACCGGTCGCGCGTGGCGGCCTGCGCTGGTCGGACCGCAGGGATGATTTTCGCACCGAAATTCTGGGCCTGATGAAGGCGCAACGCGTGAAGAACGCCGTGATTGTACCAACAGGCGCAAAGGGCGGCTTTTATCCCAAGCTGTTGCCCGATCCGTCGAACCGTGACGCTTGGCTCGCGGAAGGGACGTAAAGCTATCGCATCTTCATCCGCACGCTTTTGTCGATCACTGATAATCTGGTGAAGGGTAAGGTCGTCCACCCCGCTGATGTCGTCATCCATGACGGGGATGATCCCTATTTCGTCGTCGCCGCAGACAAGGGCACGGCCACCTTCTCTGATGTTGCCAATGCCTTGGCGCTGGAGCGGAACTTCTGGCTGGGCGATGCCTTTGCGAGCGGCGGCTCGGTTGGCTATGACCATAAGGCGATGGGCATCACCGCCAAGGGTGGCTGGGTTTCGGTTGTCCGCCACTTCGCCGAAATGGGCATCAATGTGCAGAAGCAGCCTGTGCGCGTTGTCGGCTGCGGCGACATGTCGGGCGACGTGTTCGGCAATGGAATGCTCCTGTCCAAGGCGATTAAGCTGGTGGCGGCGTTCGACCACCGCCACATCTTCTTTGATCCCGATCCCGACCCGGCGGCGAGCTGGAAGGAACGTGCGCGGATGTTCAAGCTGCCGCGCTCCAGCTGGGCGGACTATGACACCAAGCTGATCTCCAAGGGCGGCGGCGTCTTCCCGCGCTCGGCCAAGTCAATCAAGCTGACACCGCAGATCAAGGCGCTGCTGGGCGTGACCGAGAATGAGATGGAGCCCTCGGCGATCCTGTCGGCCATCCTGAAGGCGCAGGCGGACCTCATCTGGTTTGGCGGCATTGGGACCTATGTGAAGGCGCGATCCGAGAGCAATTCCGAAGTCGGCGACCGCGCGAACGACGCGCACCGCGTCAATGCGGAGGACCTCCGCGCCGCGGTGATCGGTGAAGGCGCCAACCTTGGCGTCACACAGGCGGCGCGCATTGCATTTGCGCTCAAGGGTGGCCGGATCAACACTGACTTCATCGACAATTCAGCAGGCGTCGATTGTTCGGACAATGAAGTGAACATCAAGATCGCGCTCAATGCCGAGGTGGCGGCTGGCAAGCTCAAGATGCCCGCGCGCAACGATCTGCTCGCCAGCATGACAGAGGGTGTCGCCCATCTGGTGCTGGAGGATAACCGTCTCCAGACGTTGGCGCTGTCCATCGCCGAACGCGGTGGGGCGGATGCCTTGCCCTCGCACATCCGTCTGATCGAAGGCTTTGAAGCGTCCGGCAAGCTGGACCGTGCGGTGGAAGGCATTGCGTCCAATGAGGAGCTGATGCGCCGGGCGGGCGATGGGCGCGGGCTGACACGGCCTGAACTGGCGGTCGTGATGGCGACGGCCAAACTGTCGTTGCAGGATGCCATTGAGCATTCGACGCTTGGCGCTGACAAGGCGGCGCTGCCTGATCTTATCGCGGCCTTCCCGCCGCAGATGCAGTCCACGCATCGCAAGGCCATTGAGGGGCACCGCCTGCGCGGGGAAATCATCGCGACAAAGCTCGCCAACCGGATCGTCAATCGGCTTGGCCTGATCCATCCATTTGAAATGGCGGAGGAAGAAGGCTGCACGCTCGGCGACATGGCGGAAGCGTTCGTCGTGGCCGAACAGGTGTTCGACATCCCGGTGCTGTGGGCGGCCATCGAAGCGGGCGATATGCCGGAATCGACGCGGCTGTTGCTGTTTGATCAGGTGGCGGCGGAAATGCGGGCGCACATGGCCGATGTTCAGCGCAACTCGGTGGCAGACCGCACGAACGATAAGGCGGTGGCGGCCTATCGTGCCGCTGTCGGTCGGCTGTCGGGAGCACTCAAAGACCTTCTGCCTCCGGAAGCCGCGCGCCAGACACGGGCGTTTGGGGATCGTCTCAACGCTGCCGGCGCGCCCAAGAAGATTGTCGATCAGCTTGTCCGGCTGGCCGAACTGGATGGCGTGATCGGTGTGGCGGCGCTTAGTCAGCGGACGGGTGTGGACGTGCTTGTGACAACGCAGGCCTTCACCGCTCTGGGTGAATCTTTGGGGCTTGATTGGGCACAAGGGACGGCGATGCAGCTCTCCCCGCGTGATCCTTGGGAGCGGTTATTGGCGGCAGGGCTCTCACGTGATTTTCAGGCGATGCGGCTTGATTTTCTGTCGCGCAATGGCGGCAAGAAGCCGGTTGAGGCTGTGGCCAAATGGGAAGCGGCGAATGCGGCGCGTGTGTCGGGCTTCCGGCACATGATCGACCGGGCCCGGATGACGGCGGCACCATCAACGGCGATGTTGGCACAGTTGGCCGGTCAGGCCCGCGTCTTGCTCAACCGCGCATAAAGCCAAACGCGGATCGCACTGCCAAGGTTGGGCGGATCGTCAGAGGCGATCCGCTCCGCATCAATCCGCGCGACAAGCGCGTTGACCGGAAGGCCGTCTTCGGCGGCCGCATCGCGCAGCGCCGTCCAGAAGATCGGTTCCAGACTGATGGAGGTTTCGTGACCGGCAATGGTGACGGAGCGTTTGACGGGGCCTTGCATGGTAACCTTTATGCCCGTTTGGGCTGAGCTTGTCGAAGCCCCGTCCTTGGCCTGTGCTCCACCTTCAAAAAGGACGGCCCTTCGACAGGCTCAGGGCAAACGGAAGAGTGGTGCAAGACGCAGCTCCATCCCGCCTTCGTCCGTCAATACATGTGCTGGCCACCGTTGATCGACAGTGTCGATCCGGTGACGAACCCGGCATCCTCTCCACAGAGGAAGGCCACGCCGCGCGCAATCTCATCGGCTTGGCCTAAACGCCCGACGGGCACCTTCGCGACAATCTTGGCGAGCACATCTTCCGGCACGGCGGCGACCATGTCGGTGTCGATATAGCCGGGGGCCAGCGCATTCACGGTGACGCCAAACTTCGCGCCTTCCTGTGCGAGCGCCTTGGTGAAGCCGTGGATGCCCGACTTGGCGGCAGCGTAATTCACCTGACCATATTGCCCGCCCTGACCGTTGATGGATCCGATGTTGACGATCCGGCCCCAGCCGCGGTCCTTCATGCCCGGGAAGACGGCTTTGGCCATGTTGAAGCAACCGCCAAGGTTCACGCGCATCACCTCGTCCCACATCTCATAGGTCATGCGCATCAGCGTTGCGTCGCGGGTGATGCCGGCATTGTTGACGAGGATATCGACGGGGCCGACCTGCTCTGTGACCTGCGCGAAGGCCGTCTGACAGGCGTCAAAATCGCCCACATCCCATTTGTAGGTGCGGATACCGGTTTCGGCTTCAAAGGCCTTCGCCTTGTCCTCATTGCCCGCATAATTGGCGACAACGGTGACGCCCATGTCCTGAAGCCTGCGGCTGACCGCCGCGCCAATCCCGCGAGACCCGCCTGTGACAATTGCAATCCGTGCCATCCGTACCCTCCCAGAATCACTCCGCAATAGAGCTATTGGGGTGGAAGCCAGCCTGCAAGTTCACGTAAAAGTAAGGTGGACAGCATGTCGACGCCCGCCGTGCTCGCATTGAGGCAAGGCAGATAGGCAAAGTCTGTGCCGCCCGATTCGGCGAAAGTCTCCTTGCCCCGGATGGCGACTTCTTCCAGCGTCTCAAGATTGTCCGCCGAAAACCCCGGTGCGATGACGGCCAGCCGCTTCACGCCTTTGCCGGGGAGTGCCGCAAGCGTGGTGTCGGTCGCAGGCTCCAGCCACTTCGCCCGACCCAGCCGCGACTGGAAGGACACCAAAACCTCACGCCCCAGCGCTTCAGACAGGAGCCGCGCGGTCTTCTGGCAATGGCAATGATAGGGGTCCCCCAGATGCAGCGTGCGTTCCGGCATCGAATGGAAGCTCGCCAGAACCGCGTCGGGCGTGAAGGGGAGATCGCGAAGACCCGCCTCCACCGATGCCTTCAGCGCGCCGATATA